>NZ_JBQENT010000079.1:0-10214 GCF_052044855.1 Metabacillus sp. 22489 | reverse complement strand
TCTTCAACAATCAGGCGCTTTAATGAAGTAACTAAAGCCTAATTTTTCACTTATAACACCGAGAAATTAGACTTTTTATATTTTGATTTCCTTAACGTTGTAAATCCGCATTTTCCTGACGCTACCCCAGATAAAGCAAACACAATAGTTTTATCTATACTAAAAATAAATGTAGGTGATGAGAGTTGCGGGATGTAACGGAACAAATATTTAAAGGAGCTATTTCTGTCTTTACCAAAAAGGGATTTCAAGCGACAACGCAGGAAGTAGCAAAGGAAGCAGGAGTTGCGGAAGTAACATTATATCGAAAATTTTCCACAAAAGAAAATCTTTTTATCACAGCAATTAAAAATGTATTGGAGAAAAAATTTCATTCTCATATTATGGAGATAGCAAAAGAGAAAGAGACGGAACTATTTTTAACGAAGATTATAGAAGATAGATTGGATATTCTCTCGAAAAATGAGGGCTTAGTAAAAATGCTTTTGTCTGAAAGTTTAAGGGGAAATCTAATAAATGATATTAATTTGCCCGAAATAATCTTTTCAAGTTTAAAAAAGGGATTAGGATATCATTTTGAACTGAAAAACCAAACAGTGGATATAGATTTTTGTGCCAGACAGCTTGGTGGGGTGTTTTTAAGCTATGTTATACTACCTAACGGTCAACGATTTAAAAAGTTAACAAAACAAGAGAAACAGATATAGCAGGAAAACATGCAAAATCAATACTTTCAAGTATATAGGAGAGATTTACCATTTAGAATTCATAATAACAAAGAGGTTGTTAAAGCTGCAGAAGATAGTTTAGTTGTTGGTATTAATTAGATTGTTCAAAAGCCATCATAAATATATATGATGGCTTTTGACTTTTTATATTGACTACGTTTTTAAACCAAGCGTATTATATTAAAAATAATGATAAAAGAGTAGAAATTATAATTGGAATTGTATTGAGTGTAGGGGTAATTGTAATACCCAAAATAGTAACAGGCAATAATCCACTCACAGTTAATCTATATGACCAATTGCCTCCCAAGCCATAGATCCAGCAATAAATTTAGCAAATTCTTTACGCAAGCGAATGTTTCTCCTTTCTTCAAGTTTATAATTTTGTACGTTTATTTATAATTTTTCTAATTCAGGTACGGTTATAAACTTTATCCTCCGTAATTGAAAAGTTGATATTAAACAGATATGGATTTACAATTTGGCTGGGAAAGTGAGGAATACTAGCCTAAAACCTAGGTAAAACTAAACTTCCTAGAAAAAATAGTTGGGAACATTCTAATAAAAGAAGGCTGAAGAAATAATTTAGTTGTTGGTATCAAATAGATTGTTCAAAAGCCATCATATATGTAAAAGATGGCTTTTGATTATTGTGATTGGGTTCGGTTTTTATTAATTATTGCCCAGAAGACAATTGTGCTTTTGTTTGCTGAATCACTTGTTGTGTTGCTGGAGCAGCTGGCTGATAATATCCCTTTTGCAAGGCATATTCATATAAAGCTCTTTGACGATTCTCATCTTGATTACGTAATTGTATAAGCGTCTGCCTTAATCGTGGGTTATTGGATTCACTAATATGAGTGGCATATCCAGTTAAACTCGCATTTAATCCTGATAAATAATCATTTACCATATCTTTTTCTTGTAGCATTTCAGTTCCTCCTTATCCAAAGAATCCTAATAATTGTTGTTGTGCTTGTCTTGCAGCATGTGCATCTTTTTGAAACATTTTCTTTAATTGCGGATCTGTGCAATTTTGCGCATAAGAATCCAGTTTATTTGCAATCATCCCGTGGCTACCTATAATATGACGAAGATTCTCTACTTCAAGCTCCGTTAAGTTATTCATCAAACACACTCCTTTACACTTTTATCTTTTTTAAATTACCCTTATAGAGAAAACTCATACGAACAAAAACAAAGCCAATGCATAGGGTAGGAACGCTCAGAAGGTAATTTTACCTTTGATGAAGGAAAAACGAAAATGTTTCTTTCTTTAAAGTTACATAAGTCAAGTACACATTCCTCCTATAGTACATAGGATAATTTGATGAACTGTGAAGGGATTGAGAAAAATGTACTACAACCCATATGTATATCAGTATCCTTATTATGTTAATATACCTGTGTATAACTATGGAAGACAGTCTGATTACTTTACTTCTCCTAATGGGATAGAGCAGATAAACAAATTTGATTCTTTTCGCTCCCCAAATGGCAGCGATAATTTTTTGTTAACAGATTATGGACAGAACCCATTTGTGGTCAATATCAATGAAGCATCAAAGCACAATAATGCATTCCGTACTGCTTTATGGACCGGAAAATATCTTCAAGTTACTTTAATGAGTATTAATGTTGGTGAAGATATTGGGTTGGAAATGCACTCAGACGTGGATCAATTCTTACGTCTTGAACAAGGTCAAGGAATTGTACGAATGGGGAATAGCCCGGATAATTTGAATTTCGAGAGAAGAGTATTTGATGACTCTGCTATTATGATACCGGCTGGAACATGGCATAATTTAATCAATACTGGCAATACTCCATTAAAACTTTATTCAATATATGCTCCACCTAATCATCCGTTTGGTACTGTTCATGTCACTAAAGAAGAAGCAATGGCTGCAGAAGAAGCTCATCATTATGGCGAAGGAAATAGAGGTTTTTAACTGATGTAGATTTAAAATAAAGTTTAACCGTTTATAAAAAAGTTGCACCGTTTTACCTCTTTAGATTTTTTATCTGAAGGGGTGTTATCGATATTAAATAATTGATTTGGTGTAATCACCCAAAAAACAGTAAGAACTTAAACGGTTTTTACTGTTTTTTTATTTTTATTTTGAAATGGATGTACAAATTCCAACTAGGATTGCATATATCCGAAATGGATAATTAAGCAAGTGATTATTAATTTGACAATACATAGATTTAAACCTTATTTTCTCATGTGAACAAAGCCTTATTTTAATCTAAATTAAGCCCTAAATGGACTGTTTATGTCTGTCAAACGACTTGAGTATTTATACTGATAATTTCAAAGAAATTAGGATAGATATGATAAAATAAAGGTAATGGTACGAATAGGGAGTTACTGAAATGATGTTTAAAGTAAAACTTTTTGATGCTAAAGGAAAAGAACTTGAAATTGAAAATAAAATCATTGGTGAACTCGTGTTTGAATCTAAACAAGCATTTGACCATTTTATTAGAGAATGCTTACCACCTGACTTCCAATATAAAGTAATTTCTAAAAAGGTAAATTCAAATAATGATAAGAAATAATTTTTGCTTATTAGTTCTTTTTATTCGTCAACTATAACGCTTGCATTTGTCTTTTTTGTGGTTCGGTTAATAATGTATCCAACCCAAAAGAATAAAAACTGATTATTATGCTCAAATTCAATTAAAAAATACAAATGTTAAAATGTGGGTATAATGGGTAAAATATACAATGATGCAACTAGAAAAAACTACCAAGAAACAAAAAGAAGGCTGTATTTTTAGCCTTCTTTCCAAAAGATTGCTTTAAGATTTAAAGAAAGCACAACCAAAATAACGACTGCCACATTTTTGAACAGTCGTTTTTCTTCTCTCTCATTTTTTTAACTCAAAATTCTTTTGGCAATTAGAAATCCAAAAGGGTAAAGATTCTGTAATTTTTGTTTTACGTATCTGGCTTTGTTTCAGTACGGAGTTTATGTAAAACTCTCCTTTTTGTCTAAACCCATGTAAGAAGATCACTTAAAATTAAAATAGTTATAATAACACTTCATGAGTAATTCATAAGCAAGGTCTAGGTTTTTTTATGGAGGTTAGTTATGTTCAAGTGAGGTTAACATCGGGAGAACTACCAGTATCATGAGCATTAGCTGTAAGTCGGACATTCATAATGCGATCATCTAGACAAATATTTGTGAAACTCCCTTATTTTGTATATCAGTTATTATTCAACTATTTTTATTTATCCAATGAAACAACATCTTTTCACCGATTTTAATTTCATACTGCATCAACAACAACATTCTTCTTTTCTGTCCCCTTAACTGCTAAACTAATCTCCCCTATTAAAACAATCTTTATAAAGAAATAAACATTTATAGATGCTAATTTACTAAATGTAATATAATAAGTTTATTCCTATTAGTTATTAGCTTTAAAACCGATTTCATTAAGTCCACTTTTTAGTAGATACAGGTCTGATTCAACATATGTCACAAAGGGTGAAGCGGAACTTTTTCCTGCTATATTAGAGAAATTAAGCAGGTTTGACGAATATAAAGATTTATTTCCTTTACCAAAGACATCAATACTGAATAATTCTCGCTATGTTAATGAAAAAAAGGTAACAGATCACTATGCGATTATTCCAACTGAACAAGTAACAGATCCTAGCAGATTAAATGCTGATGAGCAAAAAATGTATGATTTAATTGTGAGAAGATTAATTGCTGCCCATTACGACAAAGCAATATATGACTATTCAACATTGACTACACTTGTAGATGGTCGAGCTGAATTTATTACTAAAGGAAAACAGCAAATTCAAGAAGGTTGGCGGAAAGTGATTTTTCAAAATGATAAAGAAAAGGATGAGCTGCTCCCACAAGTTCAAAAGGGAGAGACAGGACATGTCCAAAAAGTAGAAACAAAAGAGGGGAAAACTCAACCACCGAAACGATATACAGAAGGTCAATTAATCACATTAATGAAAACAGCAGGAAAATATTTAGACAACGATGAATTAGAAAAGGTTTTAAATAAAGTGGAAGGCTTAGGAACAGAAGCGACAAGAGCAGGGATTATTACGATGCTAAAGGATCGGAAATATATTGAAGTGAAAAAAAACCAAGTATATGCAACAGATAAGGGCAAAGTTTTAATCGAAGCGATCGGTAATCATATTTTAGCCTCTCCAGAGATGACGGCTAAATGGGAGCAGCGTCTTTCAGAAATTGGAGAGGGACAAGCATCTGCAGCATTATTTATGGAGCAAACTAAAAAGCTCTCTGCGAAAATTGTCGCTGACGCAATTCAATTTGCACCGAACTGGAACTTCGATGGATTAAAAGTAGAATCGATTCAGCGCTCAAATTCTAAGTTCACCATTGGAAAAAAAGTAGGGAAATGTAAACTGTGTAACGGAGATGTTGTCGATAAAGGCGAGTTTTATGGCTGTACAAATTATAAAGTAAATAACTGCAAGTTCACGATTTCAAAGAAAATTCTTGGGAAAAATATAACAAAAACGAATGTACAGAAGCTTTTATCAGAGGGAACGACTAATTTGATCAAAGGATTTAAAAAAGGTGAAAAAACCTTTGATGCAAAGCTGGAGTTAAAAGATGGAAAAATAAACTTTTTATTTACCCAAGGAACGAAACAACAACCAACACCTTAAATTGTGTTTCATAAGCAACGTACTAGTAAGAGACATCTTTCTTTAACTAAGGGAGTATCGAAAGAAATGATGTCTTTTTTTATATGTCGATAAAAAACTGCAGAGAATGAAATTAATTTGATTTTCTTTAGCTAAACCGATAAGATTTATACTAGATTTACGAGGTATGAGAGGGGAACATAGATGGTGACAAATAAAGTAGCTCAGCCATTTTTAAAATGGGCTGGTGGAAAGAGACAGCTACTACCTGAAATACGAAAATACTTACCAGAAGAAATGACTGGAACATATTATGAGCCTTTCATTGGTGCTGGGGCTGTATTATTTGACGTTCAGCCAAGCAAAGCTGTAATTAATGATATCAACTCCGAATTGGTTAATACATATTTAACAATTCGAGACCATATAGAAGAATTACTATCAGATTTACGGAAACATGAAAATAATAGTGACTATTTTTATGAAATACGAGATTTAGATCGAAAGCCTATTTATCAAGAGCTATCAGATGTAGAAAGAGCATCAAGACTTATCTTTCTTAATAAAACGTGTTTCAACGGGCTTTTTCGCGTCAACAAAAAGGGACAGTTTAATGTTCCATTTGGAAAATACAAAAATCCAAATATCGTGAATGAAGATGTCGTACGAGCCGTACATGATTATTTGGCAAATAATGATGTGACGATTTTAAATGGTGATTTTGCTGATGCAGTAGCAACTGCTAAAAAAGGAGATTTTGTTTACATCGATCCTCCATATGATCCTGTTTCAACAACATCTTCGTTTACCAGCTATAGCCTTGATGGTTTTGGTAGAGATGAACAGGAGCGATTAAGAGATTTAGTTGTAGACTTGGACAGACGTGGCTGTAAAGTACTGCTTAGTAACTCAGCAACTGAATACATTAAAGATTTATATAAAAATTTTCAGATTGAAATTGTCGGAGCAACGAGAAGCATCAACTCAGTAGCATCAAAACGCGGGAAAATTGATGAGGTGCTGGTGATGAATTATGAGCCTAAATGATAAAGCATGGGAAGTGCTTTTTGAACGATATCAAATACTAGATGAAGTGAATCGCCATGGGTTTTATGAAATTGACGCGAAAACAATTAAAACCGTTCGTGAGCCTCGTTTAATGGCTAAGTTTGATCATAAAAGTAACTTACCTAAAATCTTTAAAAAATATGGTATTAGCATCCTTCCAATCTCAAGGTCTCGATATGTTTTAGGACAATTTGATGCATATGAAAAGGTTTCTTATGATGAAAGCTTGCGGCCAATTAAACTACGTATTCCTCCAACTGTTATGACGATTGACCCTTCTAATTTGTATTCTGAAAGCTCTGCACTTCATTGTGCATATGTATCTGGTATGATCGCAGATTTACTCGGTGAAGAGTGCACGCCTACCGTTTCTGGTCGAATGTCCTCACAAGCATTTGACTTTATGATTCGCACGAATTCAGGGAAGGATCATCAGATTGCGATTAAAAACGCACAGGTTGAAATTGATGGAGGCTATGAAGGGGAAGAAGCATTTGCTCTAATCGAGGCGAAGAAGGAGACTGTCGAGGATTTTCTTGTTCGCCAGATGTATTATCCGTTCCGTTTATGGCAAGGGAAAATTCAAAAGAAAGTAAGACCAATTTTCTTTACTCATTCAGCAGATGTATTTCATTTTTTTGTCTATGAATTTGAGGATCCGTTGAGATACAATTCTTTACGGCTAATTGAACAAAAAAAATATATGATTGCACATGAGACAATTGCATTAGCGGATATTTATCATCTATTGCAACAAACAAAGGTGATTGAAGAACCAGAAATTCCTTTTCCACAGGCAGATTCCTTTATTAGAATTATTGATTTACTTGGTTTATTAATGGAAAAAGATTTAACAAAGGACTTCATCACGACTAATTATAATTTTGATGAACGACAAACCAATTATTATACTTCTGCTGCGATGTATTTAGGGCTGATTGATAAATATAAAAAAGACTCAAATATAAAATATACCTTAACAGCTAAGGGAAGACAGCTGATGAGGTTGCCGTACAAACAAAAGTATTTAGCATTAATAAAGTGCATCTTAGAACACAAAGTATTTAATGAAGTAGTAAGAGAATACTTTGTAAATGGCAAATTACCTAGTAAGCAAAAAATTATCGAGATGATGAAAAAGTCAAGCTTGTATAATGTTGAGAAGGAATCAACTTACTTTAGAAGATCTAGTACAGTTATAAGATGGGTTGAATGGATAATTGAGCAACAAAACTAAAATTGGAAATTCCTCATCTAGTTTGAAAAGACTTTATCAATATAAAGATTTTTTTCAAAGTTTAATAGAATCTTATTAAAGCTTTCCAATTGTTTTTACCATTAAATTAATCTTGTCAACATTCGCTTAAATCGTATATTTTATTGTTAGATTGTTTTATAAGGTTTATAATGGTTAGTTGTACGTCAACAATGAATTTAAACGCAATCAATCATTCTTTCAATGGAAGGAGAAAGAACATGAACGAACAACAACGTAAAGAAGGACAGAAAGTAGCTGCTATTTCAGCGGACAAAAAATCCGTTTCGGAAAAAACGTCAGCAGACTTTGCGAAATATTTTGAAAAGACTTATCAACCACCATCATTAAAAGATGCTAAAAAACGTGGAAAAGAAGATGTGCAATACAATGATTTTAAAATCCCTGAAGAATTTAAAGGAATGGGACAAGGTCGGAAGTTTTTCATCCGTACGTATGGCTGTCAAATGAATGAACATGATACTGAGGTTATGGCAGGTATCTTTATGACATTAGGATATGAGCCAACTGACAGTGTTGAGGATGCAAATGTCATTTTATTAAATACATGTGCGATCCGTGAAAATGCTGAGAATAAGGTTTTTGGTGAGTTAGGCCACTTGAAGACGCTTAAAAAAGAGAAGCCGGATTTATTACTTGGTGTATGTGGCTGTATGTCACAAGAGGAATCAGTAGTAAATCGTATTTTAAAGGTTCACCCATTTGTGGATATGATTTTCGGAACACATAATATTCACCGCTTACCAAATATTTTAAATGAAGCATATCTTTCTAAAGAAATGGTCATTGAAGTTTGGTCAAAAGAAGGGGACGTTATTGAAAACCTTCCGAAAATTCGTAAAGGGAATATAAAAGCATGGGTAAACATTATGTACGGATGTGATAAATTCTGTACGTATTGTATCGTTCCATATACACGTGGTAAAGAGAGAAGTCGACGCCCTGAAGAGATTATTCAGGAAGTTCGCCAGCTTGCAGCACAAGGATATAAGGAAGTTACCCTACTTGGTCAAAACGTAAACGCATATGGAAAAGACTTTGAAGATATGGAATATGGTTTAGGGGATTTAATGGATGAAATTCATAAAATCGACATCCCAAGAATTCGTTTTACAACAAGTCATCCGCGCGATTTTGATGACCGTTTAATCGAGGTTCTAGCTAAAGGTGGCAACCTTTTAGATCATATTCACTTGCCAGTACAATCAGGAAGCTCAGAAGTTCTTAAAATTATGGCTCGTAAATATACTCGTGAGCGTTACTTAGAGCTAGTTCGAAAAATAAAAGAAGCAATGCCTAACGCATCTTTAACAACAGATATTATTGTCGGTTTCCCAAATGAAACAGAAGAGCAATTTGAAGAAACCTTATCTTTATATCGCGAAGTAGAATTTGATAGTGCATATACATTTATTTACTCTCCACGAGAAGGTACACCAGCTGCTAAAATGAAGGATAATGTTCCGATGGAAGTAAAAAAGGAACGCCTTCAACGGTTAAATGCGCTTGTTAACGAAATTTCTGCGAAAAAGCTTAAGGAATATGAAGGTAAAATTGTCAATGTACTAGTTGAGGGTGAAAGTAAAAATAATCCAGATGTATTATCAGGTTATACGGAAAAGAGCAAGCTAGTAAACTTTAGAGGACCGAAATCTGCTATTGGACAAATTGTAAAAGTTAAAATTGTAAAAGCAAAAACATGGACACTTGATGGTGAAATGGTTGAAGAAGCAGTTGAGGTGATATAATATGTCGACAATTCATACAAAAGATGAGATCGTTGCAAAGGCTCGTGAGCTTGCAAAAATGATTTCCGAATCAAAAGAAGTTGATTTTTTTAAACGTGCCGAAGCGCAGTTAAACGAAAATCAAAAAGTTCGTGAAATGATTGCAAGTATTAAAAGCTTACAAAAGCAAGCTGTCAATTTTCAACATTATGGCAAACATGAAGCATTAAAGCAAGTTGAGGCAAAAATTGAAAAAATTCAAAATGAATTAGATGAAATTCCGATTATTCAAGAATTCCAAGAGTCTCAAATGGAAGTTAATGATTTATTACAGCTCGTTTCACATACGATTTCAAATAAGGTGACAAATGAAATCATCACATCAACAGGTGGAGACTTATTATCAGGTGAAACAGGTTCAAAGGTCCGTTCTTCAACAGGTGGAAGCTGTTCATAAGAAATAGAAAAAACGAAGAGATATTAAAAATCTCTTCGTTTCAGATTGAAGACAAAAGGCATTTGGGAAAGCTTTCTTTCCCAAATGCCTTTTTAATTTTTGATTTTCTTCTTAGAATCTATCTTAAAAATATGTGTAAATTGCCTATTATTCATATTTTTTATGCCATTTTTGGACTTCCCAAGTCCAATTGGCTAATTTCTTAAGATTTATTGCAGCAAAAGTTAGCATCGCCTGCATGGACAATTTTTTAAGTCCCCGTAGGGTTGTCCATCGCATACCATGCTTTTCTTTTGCA
>NZ_JBQENT010000078.1:0-11534 GCF_052044855.1 Metabacillus sp. 22489 | reverse complement strand
GTATTGAACAAAAATATCACCATCCCAATTTTGTTATCTATATTATACCATATTAACGCGGTGAAAAGTTAAAGTAATTAGATAAAATAATAGGCTGCCGAGGTTTCTCGACAGCCTGAGAAGCTAATTAATAGCTTCTTTTTTTTTTGTCTATGGTAAAGATTATGGTTGATTTTTATCCACTTTATTTAATTGGAGCGGATACATGAGACTCCTTCTTAGCGAAGCGTATCAAAGAGAGACCCCATAGAATTGCTCCAGGTCCTTTTTTAAAATACTTTAATAGGATTTACGAGCAAAAAAAGTACCAATTCATGTGAGATTGCATATACATAGTAGAAAAACATTTTTGTGAGATGATTGAGCCTCCTTGTTGAAGAGGATTTAAATATATGGTACATTGATCTGAAAAACTTGGTGAGGAGGATGAACATGTGTCGAGTATTACTAAAGGATTTATTTACTCACCCAATTGCTCAAAAATATTTAAACCGATCTGGAGTCGATCATGCCATTAAGGTTGCAGAATATACAGTGCAGCTTGCGGTAAAGCATGGTGTGAATCCTGATCTTGCAGCAAAAGCAGGATTGCTCCATGATATTGGCCATTATGAATGGTATACGAACGGCGAATGGGATTATGAAAAGTACAAAAAAAATGATATACATGCGATTAAGGGTGCAGAAAGAGCACATAAATTATTAATTAGACTTGGTGAAGACAGACAATATGCAAAGGAAATTGCTTTAGCAATATTACTTCACACAGATTCCTATCTTCCGGAAAATTCAATGAAAAAAACAACATTACAACAAATTGTTCGTCTTGCTGACGAAATGGATGAAGAACCATATGGTAAGCACCATTATCGAAAAATATCCAAAGAGGAAGCAATGATAAAAATTGATCGTCTTGACCATAAAATTAATCAACTTCTAACAAAATATCGTGAATCAGTTTAAAAATCGAGATATGGCTATAAATCTCAAAAACATAAATCTAAGGTATTAGGAGCAGATCTTTATGCAATATGATTGCTTTAGGTCTGCTTATTTTGTACATATAGGTTAATTAGTTGTATTCGTTTTTCAAAGTATAACGTTTGACTGTACGGTTTTAAAAAAATATAATGAAACTAATACTAGGATCAAGAGGTGATTGGATGGGGTGTCATTGTATAAAATCGGTGAGCTAGCCGAAAAGGTAAATGTTTCGAAACGAACAATTGATTATTATACACAAATAGGTTTACTTCAAGTTGAGAAAACATCTACCTCTAATTATCGTTTATATAGTGATAAAACGATCCAGGATATTCGCTTCATTGAATTATGTAAGGAATTAAATATGAGTCTGCAGGAAATTAAAGAACGAATGGAAATAAGACGGTATAAAAGCCTTTCGGAAGATGAGCAAGACAAATGTATAAAGTTTGCGAAGCTTTTAGCAGCACATATGAAAAACCTTGAGGTTGAGATACAAGAATTAAAACCGTTATTTGAACAACTAAATAAGGATTCTCAAGCAAAAGTAACGCAACAAATAAGTTCCCAAAGTAAATCGTTAATCGAATCTTTATCTTTGATTATGAAGTAATTTTGGAGAAAAATTGGACATCTAATAAGAGAGGAAGTAACAACATCTATTTAAATAGGATGTTAGAAAATAGAGGAGGAAGATCATGTTTTTTCATCCAATGGACATATTAATTTTTGCTGCTTTAGGATTATCCATTTGGGCACAGTTTAAAGTAAAAGGTAATTTTAACAAATGGTCACAGGTTGCTGTTTCTTCACATAAAACAGGTGCAGAGGTAGCTAGACAAATTCTTGATCAAAACGGTTTGTACCAAGTTCGTGTAGAGCCTGTGCGTGGGACATTATCAGATCATTACGATCCAATGAAACGAGTTGTCCGCTTATCTGAGCCCGTTTATTACGGACATTCGATTGCATCGGTATCAGTTGCTTCACACGAAGTAGGGCATGCGATTCAGCATAAGGAAGCATACGGGGCATTAGTTCTTCGCCATAAGATGTTTCCTGTTGTTAATTTAACATCAGGAATTGCTCCATTTTTGTTCATAGGTGGTCTTTTACTAGGTAGTTTAAATTTAATTGGCTTAGGAATTATTCTCTTTTCCTTTGCGGTTGCATTTCAAGTTATTACGTTACCAGTTGAGTTTAACGCAAGCTCACGAGCAAAAAAAATTATGGTCTCTGAAGGGATTATTACGAATAATGAAGAGCACGGTGTAAATAAAGTATTAGGAGCAGCTGCATTAACATATGTAGCAGGTGCGTTAATGGCTTTATTTGAATTGTTAAAATTCGTTATGATTTTCTTCCAAGGGAACGATGAATAACAAAAGGTGAATATTTCACTCATTAGGAGGTGACAGGGATTGTTCGTAGTGGATAACACTTATGAGCAATCCCTCATTTTGGACATAGTTAACCTGATCCTGATTGCAATATTAATTGCAGTCACTGCATTTTTCGTAGCATCGGAATTTGCAATTGTGAAATTAAGAAGCTCCCGTCTCGATCAGCTTATCGCAGAGGGGAATCAATCAGCAAAAGTAGCAAAGAAGATTGTCTCGAATTTAGATGGATATTTATCAGCCTGTCAGCTAGGTATTACGATTACTGCGTTAGGCTTAGGATGGCTTGGTGAACCAACATTTGAGAGCATGCTCCACCCGCTGTTTGAACAGCTTCATATAAACGAATCATTTTCTTCGTTTTTCTCGTTTATCAGTGCCTTTCTAATCGTTACATTTCTCCATGTCGTCATTGGAGAATTAGCTCCGAAAACCGTTGCGATTCACAAGGCTGAGAATATTACGCTGTTATTTGCCAGACCGCTTATTCTTTTTTATCAGATCATGTTTCCTTTTATTTGGATTTTGAATGGCTCTGCAAATTTACTCATTCGTACCATCGGATTAAAGCCAGCATCAGAACATGAGCTAGCACATACAGAAGAAGAGCTGCGTATTATTCTTTCGGAAAGCTATAAGAGCGGTGAAATCAATTCGTCGGAATTTAAATATGTAAACAAAATATTTGAATTTGATGAACGAATTGCAAAGGAAATTATGGTACCGAGAACCGAAATTGTTACAACGTCCGTTGATAATACCTTTGAAGAAAATCTTGAGATTATGAGAACGGAGGAATTTACCCGTTATCCGGTTGTAAACGGTGATAAAGACCATGTTCTTGGAATGGTAAATATTAAAGAGATATTTACAGATTTGTATTATTTAACACCTCAGCAACGAAAAAACGCATCAATTCAAAAGTATATTAGGCCGGTAATCCAAGTAATTGAATCAATCCCTATACATAAGCTATTAATAAAAATGCAAAAGGAACGAGTCCATTTAGCGATTTTAGTTGATGAATACGGGGGAACAGCTGGATTAGTAACAGTTGAAGACATTATTGAGGAAATTGTTGGAGAGATCAGGGATGAATTTGACCAAGATGAAGTACCGGAAATACAACAACGTGGAAACATGCATTATGTAGTTGAAGGTAAAGTCTTAATCCAAGAGATTAATCGATTGCTAGAGTTAGATATCGAAGAGGACGAGGTTGATACATTAGCAGGTTGGATTCTCACCCAAAATATTGACTGTAAAATCGGGGATAAAATCCTTTATAAAGGAGTCGAGTTTCAAATTATTGATATGGAGGGGCATCTCATCCGTTCAATCGAAATTCGGAAAATTCCTGAATTAGAGGTCATTGAAGAGGTAGTTGTTGAGTAAATATAGTTATAGAGCTGTTTCGATTTTAAGGATTTATCCTTTTGAGACGGCTCTTTTTGCTATGTTTTCATCTAGCTCCTTGAGGTCACAACGATTCGTTGCCGTTTTTGTATAGTATATTCTAATAAAATCATGTAAAGTAGAATTAAAACTACTTAGAAAAAAGTTCTAGAAATGGGAAGCTTTTTTGAAACGTTTCACCGCATTGAAACGTATAGCCTATATAATGTGATAAATCTGGCTATACTTTTACTAGATTGCGTAAGTTGCGGTGCTTACATATATAGGAGGATTTCGTTTGTTTAAATCAAAAACACATTTTTGGACACTTCAGATTTTATTGTTGTTATTAATTGTCTATGTTGGCACGAAGGTTTCCTTTCTTTTTGAACCAATCATAGTCTTTGCTTCTACTTTATTTTTTCCTATTTTAATTGCTGGAATCTTATTTTTTATCTTTTCACCTTTAGTGAAACTTCTTGAGAAGGGGAAGGTGCCGAGAACACTTGCTATCTTAATTCCTTATATAGTCTTTATTGGTGTTATTTCAGCAGTTGTTGCATTCGTGGGACCGATTTTATCACAACAGGTAACAGATTTAGTGAAAAATGTTCCAACCTTTGCAACGGAAATATCGAATTTCATTACCAATCTTACGCAAACATCTGAGTTTAAATGGGTGATGGAACAGGAATATGTTTCTTTAGAGCAAATTGAGGATACATTAACAGGCCTTGCAACAAGCCTACCTGAAAGCATTACTGCAAGCTTTACAAAGGTACTGGGTGTTGTGACAGATATTACCTTAACGATGATCACTGTACCATTTATTTTATTTTATATGCTGAAGGATGGCCATAAGCTGCCCGGTCAGATCGTCAAAATCTTACCTCACACATATCGTCATGAAGGGGTTAAGATTTTACAAGATTTAAATAATACTCTATCTGCTTATATTCAAGGCCAAGTAATCGTCTCATTATTTGTTGGCGTCGGCTGTTATATCGGTTATTCCATTATTGGTTTAAATTATGCATTAGTTTTAGGGTTAGTCGTTGCTGTGGCGAATATTATTCCATATTTAGGGCCATTTATCGGTGCTGCTCCTGCTGTCATTATCGCTTTGTTAGATTCACCAGGAAAGGCTCTTTTAGCAGCACTTGTCGTGACAGTAGTTCAGCAAATTGACGGGAACTTCCTATCTCCACTTATTATCGGGAAACGATTAAATACCCATCCGTTAACGATTATTCTATTATTAATCGGAGCGGGTAGCTTTGGAGGCATATTGGGGATGATCCTAGCGGTTCCAACGTATGCCGTACTTAAAGCTGTAACGTTAAATATCATTCGCTTAATTAAATTACGAAATAAATATAAGGTTGAGTTGAAAAAAGAAAAGATTGGGGAAAATGAGAACGAAAAACGCTGATTTTCATAAAATATATGAAAAATAATCTTAAATACACAAGATAGCAGGAGGAGTAGCATGCCCGCATTTGTAGGTCCTGTTGAATTATTATCAATTGAAACGACTGGAGTTTTTACTGTTGGCGATGCTTTTAGCTTGTCCCCAAAAAGCACGGAAAAAGGGTCATTTGGATCAGGCGTAGGAAATACAGGCGATTTTACTGAGTCACAAAATCTTTTTTCCATTACAAAATTTGATGATTTTGACGTAGTAGACCAATCAAAGGCATTCAATAAATAAAAGGTGTAGACTAGGATTCACTTTGCGAATAGTGGATTTTAGTCTCTTTTTATTTTCTTAGAGTGGCGGGTCAAGGTGAGGATCGACAGCACTGTGGAAAAGGACATCTGTTGCTGAATAATGATACTCCGAAAAGGAACTAACTTAACAAATCACAGATTTTTAGCAGCACGAACCATGCTGGAGAATACTGAAAAACAAGAGGAAATCGGTTATAATAAATGATGGAAAGGGTGAACAAAATGAAAATAAGAAAAGCGAATGTACAAAATGGTGATCAATTTATTACAAACGTATACATATATGAAAATAAAAAAGAGGAATATAGTTTAATTGCAGTACCTGAAATAGAGTGGTCAACGATTGTTGAATATGTAGAAAGTCGTGACCATTTACGTGAAAGATTGAACAACTCACTTGGAAAAGCTGTGAAAGATGAGGTTGCAGAGGAGCTAGCTACGAAAATGGTATATTGGGTAGGAGAAATGTAAAAGGGAAAAAATCATCATCCAATAGAAACCATTTGGATGATGATTGAACGAATATTACATCACGTTGATAAAAAGTCCTCAACCTGTCTTATATATTCATCTCTAGGATACCCATTATACAATGTTCCAGCAAGCTTGATTGGATCACCAAAAAAGTAGCGTTCATATTGTGTTTGTCTTGTACCATATGAGCTCATTGTTAAATCCCAGACAAGGCGAAATAGCTTTGTTTTTTCGACTGCACTACATGCATTTCCTTGAAAATAATTGTCTAAATCATCGGCAAGCTCTGATTGAAAGTCCTCCTCGGCTGGAATCGCCATCAGTCCACCAGCTCCAATCAACTGTAGGATTTCACTCATTCTAGGATAAAGTGTTGGAAAAGTATTTATCGCAACATAAAGGGGGTGAACATTTGGAGTTATTGTCCCCCATTGATCCTCTTTTGCATGAAGCTCAGCACGCTCTAACAATGCCTTCATCGTCTCTAAACCGATAATCATTTCACTTATTTTTTCTTTAATATGCTGATAATCGGATAAATCTAACGAAGTGACCATCTTTTGTGCAAGTCCAAGGATGAATTCTGTTTTAACAATTTGCCTAATGACAACCTGATGTAAAGCATGTGCTGTAAAGCTGCTTTTAGAAAACAATTCGTAAGCAATATCCTGCCTATTATGGAAAAAGACTCGATCCCAAGGTACGAGCACATTGTCAAAAATAATTATTGTTTCCATTTCGTGAAAGCGGGAGGAAAGTGGATAATTAAAAGCTGAATCTCCTTTGTAAAAGCTTTCACGACAAATAAATTTCAATCCTTCTGTATTCGTCGGAATTGAAAAACTGAAGGCGTAATCATCATCTCCTAGTTTATTTCCTGATGGGAAAATGAGAACCTCATCTGTCATCCCACCTTGGGTTGCGAGAAGTCGCGCTCCTTTAACAATTAGACCATCTGAAGTTTTCGCAATAATCTTTGCGGCAATTGGCTCTGTTGAAGGCTTTTCATTCTGGTAAGAACGATTAACCTGTGGATTAATAAAGCTATGTGTAAACGAATAATCGTGCTCACGTGCATGTTCATATAAACGAAGGAGGTTTTTGCTAAACGATTTCTCTTGCTTTGTAAGAATAGGTGAAGCAGTAGCTAGAGTCATTAATACAGTATTTAAATAATCAGGTGTTCTCCCCATCATTCCTACCGTTTTCCTTGCCCACACGTTCATCATATAACGACGCCGTTCCAAATCCTCTTTTGTTTTCGGCTGTAAAAAAGAGATGCCAACCGGTTCTTTTGATAACGGGGAGGGAAAGGTCATTTTCTCTATGAGGTCTGGATGGAGCTGTAAATCATATAAAGAAGCCTTTGTTTGCATAGCACCTTTATAATCTGGATGGTCGCTAAGCTTACCAGTAACTTTTTTTCCTCTAATCCATACATTTGGCTGCATTTCATTTATACGTGATACATATTGTTCTCCACTAATGGCAGGCAAAAGCATTCACTCCTTACCAAATTAATCCATGTAACACTATATGCATTCAACTTAAAAAGTGATGAGTATAATCATAAAATGATGTAAGAAAATGTTGAACAATAATTAAAGGAATGTTGCTATCTTTGGAGGAATAAGGTAGTAAAGAAAGGGAAAAGTAATTTGTAAGCGTTTACCAAATGTTTAAATGCAAACACCATGGAAAGGATATTACTAAATGGGCATTTATGAAAGGTGTGAGTGGTGTGCAAGAAGAAAACTTTTTTAAAGGAATGGTTTGGGCGACATTATTAAGTATACCGTTATGGCTATCATTTTTTGGTTGGATCAAAATGACGATAAACCTTATGAAATATTTATAATCGATTTCGTTCATCTTAAGCTCCTTCCTAGAGTGATTTTTCTCATATATTAGAAAAAAAGTTATTTATTTATAGTTTTATATAGTAAAATAGGTTTAAAACGATCGGCTTATTTGTCTTTGGGGGTTTACTAATGGAAGTCTTTGTCGCAAAACAACCTATTTTTAATAAAAATGAGGAAGTTATTGCCTATGAACTTTTATATAGAGGGAGTCAGGAAAATATTTTTCCAGATATCGACGGGGATCAAGCTACAACAGAGGTTATTATTAATAGCTTTTTAAATATAGGAATGAAGGAATTATCAGATGGTAAACGTTGTTTTGTGAATTTTACAGAGGGATTGCTAAAATCGAAGGTTCCTACGTTTTTTAACCCTGCTTCAATTGTTGTAGAAATTTTAGAGAACGTTGCGATTGACGAAGAACTGATTGAAATTTGCCGTGAATTGAAGAGTTTGGTCTATACAATTGCTCTTGATGATTTTAAAGTTCAAGAGACATATTCATTACTACCATCCTTGCTTAAATATGTTGATATTATTAAGGTTGATTTTATTGAAACGAATAAGGCTGAGCAAAGACTATTAGTTAATAAATACCGTCCATATCAAATTCAACTTCTTGCTGAAAAGGTGGAAACACGAGAAGAATTTCTCTATGCATATGAGCTAGGGTATGTATATTTTCAAGGATACTTTTTTAGTAAGCCTGTCGTGATTTCAAGCCACGATGTACCTGTTTATGCAAAAACGTATTATCATATTTTGGAGGAAATTTCGAAAACCGAGCCTAATATTGATATTATCGCAACCGAAATTGAACAGGACTTATCTTTATCATATAAATTATTAAAATTAATTAATTCGCCAGCATTTCGCCCCAAAAACAAAATTAAGTCAATTAAACAAGCGATTGTACTTTTAGGATTAAATGAAATAAAACGCTGGATTTATGTGTTATCTGTTCAGGGGATGAATAAAACAAATAACTCTAAGATGCAGGAAGTCGTTAGAATGTCGCTTATACGAGGTAAATTATGTGAACAATTAGCAAGTTCAATTGGAGAAAATCATACGTCTTCCTACATGTTAACAGGAATGTTTTCTCTCATTGATACTTTACTACATCGGAAGCTTGAAGATATTTTAATTGATTTACCTCTTTCAGACGATATTCAGCGTGCTCTTCTTAAGAGGGATAACGAGCTAGGGCGTGTTTTAACGTGGACATTACAAATAGAAAAGGCCATTACCGTTGAGGGGATACCTCTTTCTAAGGAGAGGATTGCATTATTTTATAACCAAGCTTGCGAGTGGGCAAATTATATACTAGATATAAATGAAAAGCCCTTTTAATTGTAAAAATGCTAGTTAATCGATTATTAACCAGCATTTTTATCCTTTTTTTCCATTCGCATTTTTTTCATAATACCTAGACTAACTAAGGCCACAACAACGATGAGCTCGAAACCGTATTGAATCCAGTCATTTGTAAATAGCCATTGCAAAAAGGGCTCCTTTACAATCATCTTTGTAGCTGTCCAAGCAACAATTGCAGCACCGACAAAGATAATAATCGGGAAACGTTCAATAAATCTTAAAATGATCGTACTGCCAAGAACAACAATTGGTATCGAGACAAGTAAACCGAGGAAGACAAGTAAGAAATCTCCATGTGCAGCACCTGCTACCGCTAAAACATTATCAAGTCCCATAGCAGCATCGGCAATAATTATCGTTCCAATTGCCCCCCAAAAGCTATTTCCTGCTTTAACTTCATGACTATCTTCTTCTGTCATTAGTTTATAAGCGATCCAAATTAAGATTACCCCACCTATTAGCATTAAACCAGGTATTTTAAGCAAATAAACAACAAGTATTGTTGCAATGGAGCGAATAATAATGGCCCCGACCGTTCCCCATATAATAACCTTCGTTTGCTTATTTTTCGGCAGATTTTTTGCAGCAAGACCGATTACAATTGCATTATCACCAGCCAACACTAAGTCCATGATAACAATCGATAATAGTGCTGTAAAAAACTCCATCGAGAAAAAATCCATCATCTTCACCCCACCTACCTATTTTTTGATTAATGAGCTTTTATATCCAGTTAAGTTTTAGCATGTATAAAATTGTGAAAAGTGATAAATATATTTAATGGAAGTGTGAAATCCCATATATATGGTATAATACTCAATATTGAATAATTAATATTGAGTCGGGGTGTAGCATATGGCAAGGCTAGTCGTTTTAGGCTTATTAAAGAAAAAACCAATGTCTGGGTATGAAATTCAACAGGTTCTTCAAAAGAGCCAAACAGATAAATGGGCAGGCATATTACCTGGATCAATCTATCATGCCCTAAAAAAAATGGATATGGAAGGGCTAGTGAAAATTGAAGCAGTTGAGCAAACGGGAAATCGCTCAAAAGCAATTTATAAAATAACAGAAGAAGGCGAAGTTGAATTTCAAAAGCTTCTCAAGGCAGCCTTCAAAGAAAAATCAGTTATATTACCAACATCTATTTATTCAGCTATTTCGTTTATTGATGAACTTCCTAATGAAGATATTTTGGAAGCATTAGCAGAACAAAAGCAGCAAATCGAAAAAGAACTTCATGAAATGGAAGCTGGAGAGCAGCAGAAGGCGATGGTACTAGATTTAGACTTTTTTACAAAACTATCATTCCAAAATATATATGATCAATACAAGCTTCAGCTGAAATTTATCAATGAGATGATGGAACATCTATCCTCTAACGATAAAAAAATAACTTAAAAAAGGAATTCTTACTTTCTTTGTCGAATCTATTAGTGTTAGAAAAATGAATAGTTAGTGAGATAATTTTTCATATTTCAAAGGAGGTCTTCGTCTCTATGGGAGTGCAGCCTACATTTTATGTTTTAGACGATAAAATGGTTGCGGTATTTTCGGTTAGTAAGGATAATAGCAGGATTAAGATGGAATGCTTGTTTTCGAAGACTGGAATTGAGGACTACACCTTAGAGTATCATGGACCGATTGAAAAAAAGGAAGAATTAATTGAAGTAGCTATTACAAAAGCGAACGATATTTTCGAGCATATGATCATAACAGTATAAAAAGGTTGAATCCGACATTTTCTGTTCTATTTTGAAATGTTGGATTCAATCTTTTTTGTTTCTATCGAACTAATGATTATCTCAGTAACAATAGTGAAATAACACCATAATATCCATAAATTGGAGAGTAAAATTGCAGGAATTGTATATTTAGAACTATTGCGTTTTTCTTGCGGTGTCACGCACTAAGTATTACGTATTATTTTCGGTGAAAAGTGCACTTTTTTACAGTAAACTGAAATAGTAAGAAAGATATTTTTGTAAGTTGGCCATGCATTCGCTTAAAAAGTATAAGGAGGGTGAAACGATGGATCAGCAAAAAATAGAAGAAATTACAGAAATGCTTTTAAAGCTAGAAAAAGAAATAAACGAAACTAAAGCTTCATTACAGAATATAAATAAAAGTATTGATAAGTATGATAAATACGCATATTTGAATGTTTCGTAAAAACTTGGCCATAGGCCAAGTTTCAGATTGAAGACAAAAGGCATTTGGGAAAGCTTTCTTTCCCAAATGCCTTTTTAATTTTTGATTTTCTTCTTAGAATCTATCTTAAAAATAAGTGTAAATTGCCTATTATTCATAT
>NZ_JBQENT010000077.1:0-11634 GCF_052044855.1 Metabacillus sp. 22489 | reverse complement strand
TTAGTGAGTAAATGTGGTGCAAAAGGGAAACCCATTCAGTGGGCCTTTAAGGCCGAGGCCGGAAAGAGAGGCTTTTAGCCGCAGAGCAAACCACCAGTTCTCACTGGTGGTTTTGATTATTGAACTAAAGGTGCTATTTAGCTTCATAAAAATGAAACACTTACAAGTTACATTCGTATATAAATATAATAAGTGATTTTTTTGGATAAAAAGGGGAGTGGGGAATATGAACATACTTTTTTTAGTGATTGGTGGGTATATCTTGTTATCGATATTTCTTTTACCATTTCAATATAGGTACATTGAAGCACTAAAAGAAAGAGAAAAGGAGCGGATAAAGCTGGGACTTTCTCAAAATGAATATTATGAGAAAATGGGGTTTGAAACGCAGCAGATTCATTTCCACGCACAGGGAGTAGTATTTTTAGGAGCAAATTTATTGGCTACCTTGATATATAATTGGCGACATAAATAATAAAGTCAAAGTTACTCTTACAAAAATTCACAGTAATTATTGCACTAATAGAGTCTTAACTGATGCAACTCGGTAGTGATGCTTCTTTATCGAAGTATCGCTTTTTCTTGTTCAACTATAGGGGCAGGTCAGTTAAACAAGAAAGAGGATTTCTCTCCACCTATATCGAAAGCATTAACTTTATATTCATTATAGGAGAGAGCAAATTTGAAGAATACAATTCCTAAAAGAATACATATTATCGGCTCCGTTGGAAGTGGAAAAACTACTTTAGCTAAAGAATTATCCCTTATTTTAAATGTCCCTTTTTATGAATTAGATAATGTTGTTTGGATAAGGGACAAATCTGGGGATGTTAGAAGAAGTGATAAAGAAAGACAAGATTGTTTAAATTCAATAATTAATTCAGAAACTTGGATTATTGAAGGGGTCCACAATGAAGATTGGGTGGCAAACAGCTTTCGGAATGCAGATTTAATTATTTTTTTAGATACAAATTATGCGATAAGAACCTATCGCATAATTAAAAGATTTGTTTTTCAAAAACTTCGCTTAGAAGATTCAAATTACAAACCTACATTCAAAATATTCTTTAAAATGTTTAAATGGAATAGATACTTTGAGGAAGTAGGGAAACCTAATTTTTTAAAAAAATTCGGAAGATATAGCGATAAGTTGTTAATTATTACTGGTAAAAAGCAAGTTTGTGATAAATTACACTTAAAGTAACGTGTGCGTTACTACATAAAGTGGTGCAATAATCTTCCACAATCCAGGAGTTATTATAAAAAGTAATTACATATGAAATAGAACCATTTAGTCAATATACAAAGTAATTATATTTAAATAGTTGGAGTGAAAAATATGGGCATGGTTGCAAGCTATATACGTATATCAACAGATTTTCTAAGTTATATAAAATCACATCCGGAAGAAATCGAGGATGTTGTGTTTGAAAACGAGGAGTTAGAGGACAGAGAATTTGATATTGATAAAGCGTGGCATGGGATTTACTATTTGCTAACTGGAATTGCTGATTTAGAACAGACTTTTGAATCTACATTAGGTTTAGCTATTTTTGGAGGAACTGAAATTGGTGATGACCTAGGGTATGGGCCTCTTAGGTATTTAGAAGTAGAAGAGGTAAAAGAAATTGCAACTGCACTTGAATCAGTTTCTGTTAGAGATTTTACTTCTCGTTACAAAGTAAAAGATATGAATAAGCTTGATATTTATCCATTTGAAGGAGAATGGACGGAAGAAGATAAGGAATATCTAGTAGAGAATTTTGAATCTTTAGTAGAATTTTTTCGAATAACAGCTACTAAAGATGAAGCTATGCTGTTGTTTGTTTCTTGATACTAGGCAAAAAAATATATATGTGCTTATTCAGAATTGGGCGCTATCCTAGAACAAGGATAGCGCTTATTTCAACTAATCTCTTAAGATCGCTGGGGATAATGAGAAATAATGATTGCTTACTTAAATGCATAATGAAATAAGCCAAAGTATAGCGGTCCGATTAAGATTATAAATGTAATCACAAAAATACAAAACTTAATGAACTTAGGTGTTTCATCATCATTTACCTCTTCATTAAACTTTTTGAAACTAAAGTAAACATCCCATAATAGCCCAGCTACAAATACAATTTTCCATACAAAAGGAAAAAGAATTTGTTTATTCGTAACGTAACCAAACAAACCAATCCAGGTTATGATGGAAATGATAAAATCTAGAATAGCAAAAGGTTTTTTATAACCGGTGATGAGTATTCCAATAGCTGCTATTGCTAAAAACCCTAAGTAGCAATACCACAATATATCTAACATAATATTCCTGCTTTCTTCCTAGAATTTTACTGTTTCTTATCATGAATGAACAAATTAAATATGACTATCATTCATTCGCAATCGAAGCACATAAAAAGTTAGAGTAAAGTAATCGGTTCTATTTGTTTTTTACCTTTAGCTCTCCTTTAGTTACAATGATGTATCCATTAAATCTTTCATATAAAGCATAGATTGGATATAAAAAAATGATGAAAAATAATATAGTAGGAACTTCAACTAAAAAGGGCATGATTTCTGATAATACATTTTTAATTGTTGCTCCTAAGTAAATAAACAATGGAATGATTACTAAAGCTATCAACAGTAGTGGAATTGTAACTTTAGTTTCCTTTATTTTTGTTTTACAATGTGGGCATTTCATTGTAAAAGGGTTCGAGAAGTTTTTGAAATCCTCTACAGTAATGGGTTTAGAACAATGAGGACAAGGAATTGTTGTTTTCATATTTTTGCTCCTAATTCAAAATAAAACTAATTATAATATATAGCTTAGATTTTAGGTATACGAAAAAATAAAAAAATATTGTGTGAAGAGTTTATTTATATAGTAATTATCGTAGGTACTAGATGATACCCAGTGATTTATCCCAAGGGAGATAAGCACTTGTTTATAACAGAAAACCAGCTAAAGTTAGTTAAATAAAACGATGGAGATAGAATATGAATAATATTTATGAAGAATTATTAGTAGAAACTATTTCAAAGAGTGAACCATTAACTAGAGTTTTGCAGGTTCTAAAAAAATTAAATTTGCCATTTGATTACTACGTAGGTGCAGGATGTATCACAAACACAATTTGGAATGAGAAATCTGGTTATGCCTTAGATTATGGCATTTCAGACATCGATATCGTTTATTATGACAGTGGAGATATGACATCTGAAAGAGAGAACGAACTTAAATTTGAACTTATAACTCAACTTGGGGATCTCCAATTTAAGTTGGACGTAAAAAATCAAGCAAGGGTACATTTGTGGTATGAAAGTAAGTATGGTTTTCCTATAAAACCATACCTTTCACTTGAAGCTGCAATTGATAGCTGGCCAACCACTGCAACTGCTATAGGAGTAAGAATGGAGAAAAATGATTTATTCAGCATTTATGCGCCATACCAATTGGATGATTTATTTTCTTTGGTGGTTAGGCCAAATAAACGTATGGTGACCAAAGAAATTTTTGAAAATAAAGCAAGTAAATGGAAAGAAAAGTGGCCAAATCTTGAGATAATTCCTTGGTAAAGCTGTAGTTGGCTTTGAAAGCACAATTACAAAATTTATCCTTGAATGATAGATAGCGATACTTCCATAACGAGGTATCGTATTTTTAATAGATCAAGGGCAGGTTTGTTGTAGAAGGTAGAGAGTGACTCTTATGATACAATTTTCTATAAAATAGGATAGTGAGGAGTTTTGCTTGTGCTGAAAAATAAGAAGATTATCGTAACGGGTGCTGCATCTGGAATCGGAAAAGCGGTTGTAAAACAGTGTTTAGATGAAGGTGCATCAGTAATAGCTTGTGATATTAATGCAGAGGCATTAACAGAGTTAAAGCAGAGACTAGATGATGCTTATTTTTTGTATACCTACCAGTTAGATGTTAGTAAATATGAAGAGGTAGTTACATTTTTTGAATATGTTGAAGCAGAACATTCTGACGTAAATGGATTAGTTAATAATGCAGGAATTTATTTAGCTCAAAATATAATGAACTATCAAGTTAATGAAATTGATAGAGTTCTAGATATCAATGTAAAGGGGTTTATTTATTTTACACAATTATTTGGCAAGAAGTTGTTCCAAACTCAACGTCAGGGAGTAATTGTAAATATGTCGTCCGTCTCAGGCATTGAAGGAAGTTCTGATGCCATTTATGGCCTATCAAAAGCTGCCATACTTGGTTTGACCAAAAGCTGTGCAATGAATTTTTCACCCTATATAAGAGTTAATGCTGTGGCTCCTACGATGGTGAACACCCCGATGATGGCTACAATTCCTGATTGGAGAAAAGAGGAGTATGTAACCCACGGTCTCATAAATACACCTGTAATGCCTGAAGATGTTGCGGATACGGTTGTTTTTTTATTGTCAGAAAAATCCAAGCATTATACAGGTGCAACATTTGATATTAATAATGGAGGATATTTAAGGTAGCTCTTAATTTCTTATTGATCAAGAGTGCTTAGTAATCTAAGGCATCAGCAATATCAAAGCGTGTTTTGTTTTTAAAGTTCTAAGCAAACATAAAAAAATGTACAGCGAACAAACTATGTAAAATACATCTTATTATTTCAGAAAGGATACAAGAAAATGATTGATGAAATAGATAAAAAAATAATCGATGAGCTGTCTAAAAATAGTCGCCTTACAATGAAAAAATTAGGGGAAAAAGTACATCTCACTGCACCAGCAACCGCATCAAGAGTAGAAAAGTTATTAGAAAATGGCATAATAAAAGGATGTAGTATTGAAGTGAATCAAGTGAAATTAGGCTTCTCTATACATGCTTTTCTTAATATTTATATCGAAAATATCCATCATCACCCCTATTTAGCTTTTATAGAAACACAAGATAACTATGTAATAAACAATTATAAAGTTACTGGAGACGGTTGCTATTTGCTTGAATGTAAATTCCCCTCAAACGAGGTATTAGACCAATTTTTAAATGACTTAAACAAACATGCAAACTATAAAGTGTCGATTGTTATTAGTAAATAGTTTACTTTATAAAACGGCAATGTTTGATGTGAATAATCTCTAAAAAAGCCCTAGCTTGGACATGGATTTTACCAGGCTAGGGCTTATATACATATCCCTACACAAAATAAAAAGCAACCGAAATCGGATGCTCTTCTCTTGGTTCTTTTAATCTTTTGATTTTAGAGTTCTCTCTACTCTAGCTACAGCTGCTGGTCCTGTTAAATGAACTTTCTCCCAATTCCTTCATCAGTAATTCGGCTATTGTTACATAATTTCCCTATAATTTTTTTATCTGTTTGATTTATTTTCGTTAATTCTTTCGAAAATAAAGTTAAACATCCAAAAGACTTTATTTAATCTATGTATCAACATGTGTCCATAGTTTAGACTATACATTGTTCAGGGAAATTTCAAAAGATAAAGGAGTTAATAAATATGAATATACATCAAATTCGTAACGCAACAATTGTCGTTGAATATGCGGGAAAGAAGTTTTTAATCGATCCAATGTTATCAGAAAAAGGGACTTATCCACCTTTCCCTTCATTAAGACAAAACAACTCGAATAATCCTTTAGTTAGTTTACCAATATCCATTGACGATATCATTCATAATGTTGATGCTGTTATTGTCACTCATCTACATTATGATCACTGGGATGATGCTGCTAAAGAAGCACTGCCTAAAGAGATTAAAATATTTTCACAAAATGAAGAAGATGCGACTGAAATTCGAAATGCAGGCTTCCAAAATGTAGAGGTTTTAAAAGAGAATACAGTCTTTGAAGGAATCCAATTAATTAAAACAAAAGGCGAGCATGGAAGAGGCGAAATTTTAAAGACTACTGGTCTAGTGTGCGGCGTTGTCTTCAAACACTCAAATGAGAAAACTTTATATGTAGCTGGAGATACTGTTTGGTATGAGGCTGTTCAGGAAGTAATTGAAACACACAAACCAAAAATCATTGTTGTCAACGGTGGGGATGTTCAACTCTCTGAAGGTGGTTCTCTAATTATGGGGAAAGATGACATTTATGAAGTTTATAAAGCTGCTCCAGATGCAAAAATCATTTCTGTCCATATGGAAGCTGTCAATCATTGGACATTATCAAAAGAAGAATTAAAAAGCTTTATTAATGAAAAAGGAATCTCCTCAAATGTTTTAGTACCTGATGACGGAGAATCATATTCGTTTTAAGGAATCAGGGGAGACAGAAATTGTGGTTTTAATTTGGTAAGACCATCATGTTAGTTGAAACCAATAAAGAATTAGTTCTTCGTTTTTATGAAGCACTTTCCAAACAACAAATGTGTCTTCCTCTCTTAAAAATTCAAAAGCATCAATTAGTCGGTTCTTAATGATTTGTCTCCACTTAGCATTGACAGTGGAGATTTGTTGGCAGCTGATTTATGATAAAGCATCCTTTTGTTGGATAGCATTCTGATTGAGAATGTTAATTTTATTTTGTGCAGTTTCTAAGCATTTATTTGTTCTGTAGTGATACATGGAGCTAATGATTATGGTAGTTGATAATCATTAGCTCCTTAATTATTTATTGAACGAAACCTTCTAAAAGAGGACGGGTAGGAAAGTGCAAGCCTACCACAAATCTTTGGAGGCGAAGGACTTGCAGCCAGTTTTCTTTATGGTGGACTTGGTGAGGTTGGCGTTATAATCGCTGCCTTAATATGCTGGCAGCTTTTGCTCCTACAGATTCAATGGTACTACTTTTCTGTGAGTTAGTATTACTTGGTGTTGGCTAAGAACTTTAGCTTAATAAGCTGAACGGGTCTCATTGTAGATACACACATCCATCTATTCGTGCAAAAACACAGGGAACTGCTGATGTCTTACTTGCATTATCAGGTGCCAGTAGCGGTCTTCGCCTTTTTAGGTGTAGCCGATCTCATTATTCAAGAGCTTGTATACTATCAATGATTTTCAACTATGAAGGAGGACAAATAAAGTATGTTATCACAACAATATCAAGACAACATAGACACATTACTAAAGAAAATTAAAGAAGCTGAGGCGATTGTGGTTGGTGGCGCTGCTGGGATGTCTGAGGCTATCGGACATAGTTTTTATCATACTGATGAAAATTTTCTGAAGCATTTTGGAAAATTTGCAGATAAATATGGTATTAAAAACCTTTTTGAGGGCTTTTATTATCGTTTTTCTACAAGAGAAGAACGGTGGGCTTATCTTGCAACTGAAATCAAATTTATATATGATGCCGAAGCCGGTCGTCCTTATCTTGATTTATTGCAACTACTTCAAGGCAAAAACTATTTCATTGTTACAACGAATCAAGACTCGCAGTTTTCCAAAACCTTCCCTGAAGAGAAGGTTTCCCCAATTCAAGGGGATTTGCGTTATTTTCAATGCGGCTCCCGTTGCCATGATCAAGTTTATTTTAATAAAGAGCAAGTTGAGAACATGTATGCACACATAGATGGAACGAGAATTCCAACAGAGTTAATTCCATTTTGTCCAAAGTGCGGACAGGAAATGGAACCATGGGTGCGCTCTTATGTGTTTCTGGAAGGAAGCTCTTACAGAAATGAATTAAGAAAATACAATGAGTATCTTATCGAAAACAAAGATAAAAAGATTCTCTTCTTGGAATTAGGCGTTGGAACAATGACACCGATGTTTATTAAAGAGCCGTTTTGGAATATGACTTACAGTTTTCCGAATGCCTACTACATTACAATAAATCCTAAAGATGCGATCGTTCCTCAAGAGTTAAGTGAAAAAGGACTTGCCATTAAAGAAGATATTGCACGTGTCTTACAAGATGCTTTGAACGGGAAATAAAAAAAGAGATTTGGATATTGGACAAGTACTCGGCAATCCGGCTTCGCATTACACGCATTCATTAAGCAAAATAGATTCATCGAAATTTTAGAAATAATGGAGGGTCATATGAAAGAGAAGTATCAAGAAGTTTTAAGCAAAATTATGAAAGCTGACAGCATTGTAATTGGCGCAAGTAACGGACTCGCCATTTCTGAAGGCTTTAATATTTTTGCAGAGGATTTTTCCTTTCTAGAACATTTTGGCGATTTTCGTAAAAAGTATGGATTTCGTAGCATCCTACAGGGCTCTTTTTATCCATATCCTTCCGAGGAAGAAAAGTGGGCATTTTTCAGTCGAATGTACGCCTACTTTTTAAACAACAAGGAAGCTAGTCCTGTTATGAAGAACCTTTATGAACTGGTGAAGGATAAAAATTATTTTGTGGTTACCTCTAATACAGATTCTCATTTTATACTGGGAGGATTTCAAAGGGAACGCCTTTTCGAAATAGAGGGCAATAGTCGTTATTTGCAATGTTCTCATAGTTGCCATGACCAAATTTATCAAGGTGATGAAATCTTGGACAGAATGGCGCGAAGCCAAGAGGGTGGAAAAGTCTCTTCAGATTTGATTCCTAAGTGTCCAGAGTGTGCCGGTCCAATGCAGGTTCACGTCGAAGTCGACCGGAATTTCTTAAGAGGTCAGTCTTGGCAAACAAGCTATCACGCTTATCAGGATTTTATCAATAATGCTCATGGTAAAAATTTAGTTCTACTGGAATTAGGTGTAGGTGCAAGAAATCAATTGATTAAAGCCCCATTTATGAAATTAACGAGCCTTGAGGAAAATGCAACCTATATTACTTTTAATAAAGGATCCGAGCTTTTTATTCCAGATGTAATTGCTTCAAAATCCATTGGTATCGACGGTGATATTGCGGAAGTGTTAGATCAACTAGTGCAGATGAAATGAGCTGATCCAGCTAATAAGAAAACAGGGGAGGATTTGAAAGGTGTTTCTAGCGAGTATTCTGAATGAGCCTGTGTGTCAACCAATAAAAAATCCCTACGAACGATGGTATAAATTCATGGAAGAAAAAATAGAGTTTTGGTTGCCAGATAGTGAATGGCATACGAAAGCTCACTCTGCACGTGTTCTGTTGCTGACACTCCTTATCGGACATCAAAAAGGTCTAAGTGATGAAGAGTTAGATGCACTGGGGATGGCTGCTATATTCCATGATTCCCGCCGCCTTGATGATGGAATTGATAAGGGGCATGGTAGTCGTGCGGCGGAGTATTACAAAGATTATTGTAGTAAGAACGATTTGTCATATAATACACAAACCTACTACATCACCTATTACCATGACCAGGATGATTCGGTTGGTTTATTAGAGATTGCAAAGTCCCCTAGTTTAAGTGAACGGGCGGTACTGTTGTATCAGATATTCAAGGATGCTGACGCACTGGATCGCTTCCGTCTAGGTCCTGATGGTTTGGATGTAAAGTTTCTTCGGACCGAAGAAGCACATCGACTTGTTGACTTTGCAAAATATCTCTTGCAGAAAATTAGTGAAACTAACGAATAAAAAAATCTATTTATCGTGAGCAAGTCCGATTGTATTTTGCTAGTTTAGGAGGAAGGTATTATGAACAAGTATATTGATGATAGTTTCGCCTTTCACACGGACTTGTACCAAATCAATATGGTAGAAGCCTATTAGGAAGACAACATTCATACCAAAAAAAGCTGGATTCGAATTGTATTTTCGAAAATTACCATTTGGAAACGGGTATGCAATCTTTGCTAAATTGGATCGAATCATTGAATATCTTCAAACATTTCACTTTTCCGAAAGTGATTTGGATTATTTAAAAGACCGTGGCTATTAAGGAGACTATGTTGATTTTTTACGAACCATACGTTTTACAAGGTCCATACTGTTGGGGTAACGACGGTATTTGTGACTTTTTAACAGTTGCAGGAGCAGACGAAGAAGTACTCAAAAACGGCTAGTCATAAATGAGCTGTCGCAACATTTACTGATCTTGGAGAAACGATGGTTAACCATATGAAACGTTGCTTCCATACTGAAGTTATTGAATAAACACGAAATTAGTTAGGTTGGTGAAAAACATGATTGACTCCTTACAGCGAATTAATGAATTAGCAAAAAAGCAGCGTGAAGAAGGATTAACAAATGCAGAAAAAGTTGAGCAGCAAGTGCTTCGTGAAGATTATTTACGTGCCATACGCGGACAAGTTCTCCATACTTTTTCAGGAATGAAGATAGTGGATCCGCTTTTGAATGATGTAACACCTGAAAAAGTTCGTAAATTAAAAACATAAGATTAATAGAGATGGAAAAAATGGGAGATCAAGGTGAAAGACTATTCCCCCCCAGTTGCTGTAGGTGTACTAGTAAATCCGGACTTTACGATTCAAGCTGCTGGTGGTTTTAATATTCAGCCGATGCCGAACAAAGAAGAAGAGTCTTCGTCTCCCTATATTGTGTATTTAAATGAAAAATAATTATTAAATTTAAGAAATGAGGTTTTTTAAATATGAAGAAATTTAAAAAGACATTTTTGCTTACAATGACAGCACTTCTGATGAGCGCATTATTAGCTGCTTGCGGAAGCCCTCAGGAGACCCAACCAGTAGATGAGCAAAATGCTTCTCAAAAACAAGAGCAAAAAATGAGTATTCAGCAAATACGAAATGCTACAGTAACTGTAGAATATGGTGGTCAAAAGTTCTTGATTGATCCTATGTTTTCTAAAAAGGGTGAATTTGATCCTTTCCTTCCAGCCGAAAGAAATGATCGAAATCCAATAGTTGAATTACCAATATCCGTTGAAGAGATTCTTGATGGTGTAGATGCTGTCATCATAACTCATACACATGAGGATCACTTTGATCAAGCAGCAAAAGAACAGCTGCCTAAGGACATTAAGATGTTTATGCAAGATGAAGAGGATGCTGAATTAGCCAAAAAATTAGGATTCACGAATATTGAAGTCATGCAAGAAGAAGTAGGTATAAACTTTAATGGAGTTGAACTTACTGAAGTTGATGGTCGACACGGACATGGAGAAACAGCAAAGCTCATGGGAAATGTTATGGGGGTTGTCTTCCAACACCCGGATGAAGAAACATTGTATTTAGCTGGTGATACAGTCTGGTATGAAAAAGTACAGGAGAACATCGATACCTATAAACCAGAAGTTATTATTTTAAACGGTGGCGAAAACAAATTTCTTGAAGGTGGCCCCCTCATTATGGGGAAAGAAGACATATATGAAGTATACATGGCTGCTCCTGAAGCTACCATCATTGTTAGCCATATGGAAGCAGTTAACCATTGGGGATTGTCCAGAGAAGGATTAAAGAACTTTATTAAAGAAAAAGGAATCAAGTCTAATGTACTAGTTCCAGATGATGGAGAATCCTACGAATTTTAGGATGGAATAAAAAAACGTGAAGTGAATTTTAATTTGTATGGCAAGAGACCCTTGTAGGGTCCCTTTTATTATTTTTAATAAAACTATTTCGTTGTTAAACAACGTATAGGCACTAATTTTTATGCAGGCATGGTAAGAGTTAATGATTCAACTAAAGGGCAGATAATGGAATAAATAAGAAAAACATAGGGGGATTTTAGTCTTCCTATGTTTTCATTCACGGGAGTGTAATATTAACTGTGTAAGTAAGGAATGCGTACGGTTCCTTACTCACACAGTTTTTTATTTGATAGAATAATAAGTATAAAGCTAAAGGAGTGGTTTCAGTGGGGAAATTGAA
>NZ_JBQENT010000076.1:0-12594 GCF_052044855.1 Metabacillus sp. 22489 | reverse complement strand
TAAAGTGAAAAAGTCTATAAAGAAAGGCGACTATCCGTCCAAAAAATGAACGGATAGTCGCCTTTTTCGTTTACGATCTTGAAATAAAATTAAAAAACGTAAGTTTTTCAGTGGCCTCTGAAAAAGCTAAGGGATATTTCAAATATGCCCATATATTAAAGCTTGATTATCAAGAGGTTAAAGATAAACTTGAGAAATATGACTTATATTTATAAAGTCTTTATTTCAAAAAAGGTAACTCTAATTATTAACTAAAATAGACTTATCTATAATTTATTTTTAGAAATGTTAAATTTGTTTGTTGTTTTTTAATAAATGTTTTGATACTAAAAATAAATGTATTAAACTGTGATTATATGGAATTGTAAAAAATGGATGTAGGGGGACTATTATGAAGGTTATATCTGTTATTAACTACAAAGGCGGAGTTGGAAAAACTACACTTTCTGCTAATATTGCGGCAGAATTGGCTTTTAAAGGAAAAAATGTTTTAGTCATTGATCTTGATCCACAAACTAATCTAACCCTATCTTTTATAGATGTGGGTGAATGGCAGAGACTAGATTCTCAAGGTCGTACCATTAAACACTGGTACGATGACTTTCTCGATAATGACAATGATTCCTCGCTAAGAAATTTAGTTTTTTCACCTCAAAGAATTAATAGTCAATTGAATGCATATAACGCTGGTGGCAAAGTAGATCTTATAAGCTCGCATCTAGAGCTTATAAATGTAGATATGGAACTAGCAACTAGGTTAGGAGGAAACACAGATAGAACTATAAGGAGTAATTTTTTACGAGTGCTCTCTAGGCTAAAGCAAAGAATTGATGATATTAAGGAAGACTATGATGTGATATTAATTGACTGCCCTCCGAATTTTAATATAGTGACACAAAACGCTATAATTGCAAGTGATTTTTATTTAGTTCCAGCAAAGCCGGATTATCTATCTACACTAGGTATAGATCAGCTGCTACGTCATATTAATGAATTGACCAATAGATATAATAGATACGTTGAGGAGTCTGGTAGGTCAGAGTGGACAAATATTAATCCAAATGTTTTAGGTGTAATTTTTACAATGGTTTCTTTTTATGATCAACAACCAATATCTGCTCAAAGAGAATATATAGCACAAGTAAGAAGGAACGGAACCAATACTTTTACTAATTACGTAAGGGATAATAAAACTCTATTTGCTGATGCTCCGGAGTATGGTGTACCCGTTGTATTAAAAAGTGATTTAGGGGGTACACATTTGACTGTAAGAACAGAACTTGAAGATGTAGTTGATGAGTTAATTACTTTAGCTACAATTTAAGGGGGGGAGCGTATGTCTAGCAAAAATGAATTTGAGATAATGTTTTCTTTTATATATAGTGTAATAAAAAATTTAAGTAAAGCTGAATATGAAAGCATATTAAACGGCACAGGAACATTAAAGTACACAGAAAAGCCTCTTAATCAAACAGATAAAAGTCATTATGATTCAATTTTGCATAAACTTGTGATGTCTTTTGATAGTGATTTCAATAAAATGGAAATATTAAAAAATGAACTTAATACTAAAAACCAACAGATTAATTTTTGTAATTACTTAAATATTGAAATCAAATCGAAGGATTCTAAAGAAGAAATTTATAATAGAATAATTTATTTTGTACAAGAAAACCAAGAATCTTTGAAAACTAGATTAGATAAAACTAATACAAATGACGAAGAGTTAAAAAAAGTACAGTTATACTTAGAAGATTGTCTGAATAGTCAAGATGCAATTAGATATTTGTCAAACCACAAATTCTTGGAGAATAAAAATAACTTAATGACATTAGCTAAAAGTTTAGATGTAAATGTTCGTAAGGAGTTTAATAATGAAGAAATCCTTAATAGAATTGTTGACTCTGTAGTAGGTTCTAAATTGCGTTCTATGGCAATACGTGGAAAGATTAAAAAATAACCGACCCAATAGTATAATAAGATAGGTATTTTTATCTCGCAGAAAAAAGTAAAGTTGATTACAAATGTAATCTAACAAGTAGGAATTGCAAAAGAATAGACACTTGTATTTGCTAACATTTTGCTAACGCAATCCCATAAAAAACGGTAAATCCCCGTTAAAGATGTTACAGTAAGCAATATCCAAAACGTTGATTTACCGCACTTCTTGCACCTCGCGTTAACAATATTACACTCTAGCAGACTACGGGCGGCATGATGTGATGACCACTCAAGCCCTTGGTGTATAAGGGTTTTGAAGTGATTTGCTAACAAAATGCTAACATTAAGAAAAATAAAAGAAGCTTCTCATAAGTTGAACAACTTGTGGGAAGCTTCTTTTTTCTGGCGTAAGGTGTAGATAAACATTTTCCATAATAATATTATCAGGAGGATTTAAACTCTCCTTGATTAGAGAATGACATCAGTATCCTTTAATTTTAGAAATATATTTAAAAATGCAATGGGTGACTAGTGTTTTTCTAACGACACTTGAGAGCCATAGCGTTTTTACTGTTAAAGGTAGGTTGAAAATATGAGTCTGATTAGTATATGGAATATTTTATCAAACATTGTAGAAAAATTAGTAGGTAAAATATACAATTAAACTATAATGGTAAAAAATAACTAGGGAAAATAAAGAGAAATTCTTAAATGTATTCCATTTAAAAATATGAAAGGTTACAAAAATTTACTTGAAAGCTGACCAGAAGTATTTTGAAAGGGATTTGGCATTGAAATGACATATTGCTTTCTATTTAAAGATGGTAAGTTGAAGCTTTTGGGTTAGTGTTTATCGGATATTGAATAATTAAGTTGAAAAGATAGAGGGGCTAATGAATTGTGCTGTGACTGTGTTGATGATAGAAGATGAGAAATTTAAGTAAAATAAAAAAGCATGGGGGATGTAAATGAGACTAAACAAAATAGTAATAAATAACTTTAGGAAACTATCTCATAATGTATCAATTGATATTTCAGATGAGACATTAATAGTTGGTAAAAATAATACTGGGAAAACTTCTGTTTCGGAATTATTTATAAAGTTTTTTTTACCTAAGAAATCATTTAGGTTAGAAGATTTTAGCAGTTATTCAATTACAAGCAGTCTGGTAAATGATATACATTCTAAGTACTTGCTATTAGCTGAGGATTCTTCACAAAGCTCGGAACAAGTTAGGTATCTTGACGCACTTTTCCCTACAATTAGTATGGATCTGAACATTAGTATCGAAGCAAATGATAACCTTGCTTTAATTAAACCTTTATTATTTGAGTTTACAAATAACGAGGAACTGATAATTAGATTAAAGTATGAGTTCAGGGGACTAAAGACTTGTGTTGATGATTTTACAAAATATAACAAGAAACTAACAACTAAATATAAATCTGGTATAGAAGAAGTCACATTTTTTGATTTCTTTAAAAGAAACTATTCAAATTACTATAAGATAAATGGTTACTGCTCAAAACCTAATCAATTTTATGAACACTCAGTTGATGTAAACGAAATTAGTAATCTATTTAATATAGGTATCATTTCAGCACAACGAGAAGTTGATGATACGTCTGATCAAAATTTACAAAGTATCTCTAATGCACTTTGGAAATACTACCAATTTATTACCAAGGAAAATAGTGACTTAAATCAAGAAGATGTTTACAGAGCGTCAATTAGTAACATAAAAACAAATCTAAATAGTGAATATAGTGAACTATTTAAAGAATTATTAACTTCAATTAACGAGAATATAATGGAAAGTGCTACTCAAAGTGTAGAAATTTCTTCCGAATTTAGTATTGAAGATATTTTAAAAAGAAATTCTAAACTAAAATATAAAATTGACGAATTGTTAATGCCTGAATCCTATAATGGATTAGGTTTTAGTAACATGATGTATATGTTTATTCAATTAATAACTTATATAGATAAAGTAAAAAAAGAGAACAAGGTCTTTAACATCCTATTTATTGAAGAGCCTGAATCACACTTACATCCACAAATGCAATCAACTTTTTTGAAAAAATTAACTGATGTAATTGGTACAGAATATAATGTATATCGAATATTGACAACGCATTCATCCTATATACTACAGAATGCCAATTTATCAGGGGTTAGATTTTTTAATGTTAATTTTAATAGTATTGATGTTAGGTCATTAAGCGCCTTTTTTAAAATACCAGAGTATTCTTCTTTAGAAACATTCGTGAAAAAGTACTTTAAGGTAAATACTTGCGACTTGTTTTTTGCCGATAAAGCAATTTTAGTTGAAGGTACTGTAGAGAGAATGTTGATCTCACTTTTGATTCAAAAGTTTGACGATGAACACAAGACATCCTTATCCAAGCAACACTTAACCGTTGTAGAGGTTGGTGGTGCCTATGCTCATACTTTTAATGAACTTTTAAATTTTTTACAACTTAAAACATTAATTATCACAGATATAGATTCGGTATCTGGCAGCCATAATGAAACTTGTAAATGTGATATATCAGAAGAGGGAGATGACGCAAATACATATAGTATAAAGTCATCCAATGCAGTTATAAAAGATTGGTTTAACAGTACCGGCGAAAAATTATACATTAAAAATCTACTTGATAAATGTAAATCTAGTGATGTGTTAATAAAAACTAATAAAGATGGTAAAGGAGTAAAAAGAATTACCTTTCAAAGACCAACTGATGACAGATTGGTTTGGGGGAGGACTTTTGAAGAACAATTCATTATCGAAAATGCAACTTCATTGGAAAAGTCTATTAAAGCAAGTGAATTCCAATCTCTTATTGAAGCCATCTCTAAAACAAAAGATGGTGGCCTAAATAAAATGGAGAAAAATGAAATTACTGAATCAATACTAAAAGATCATGCCTATGAAATTGTAAGAAATATTGATAAAACTAACTTTGCGTTGGACCTACTAATGTATAATGATTGGAAAGTTCCTCAATACATTAAGGAGGGCTTACTATGGTTAGAGAAGTAAAGGAAAAGATTATCCAATGTATTAATGAGGACACGAGTTTTGTTTTAGAGGCTGGTGCTGGCGCAGGGAAAACACACACATTAATGGAAACACTAAATTTTATTCAAAGTGAATTTAAACATAGTAAAGTATCACAGCCTTCTATACTTTGTATCACTTATACAAATATCGCCAAGAATGAAATAAGAGAGAGAACAAAACATATTCAAGGAATAAAGATTAATACCTTGCATGAATTTCTTTGGGATTTTATAAAACAATTCCAATTAGAGTTAAAAAAAGCAATCATTGATATGATAGAAGAAGACAAAAATAAAATCATTGATGAAATAGGAAAGGCTGAAAGACTAATTGAAAGACCTCGTAAAAATACGAACGTAGAACAAAAGAAGCTGGATTTAGAAAAGAATAAGGCAAAACTAATAAAATACAATACTTGTAAATTAGATAAAATACGTTATGAGGGATATAGAGCTTTATATAAAGGAGTAATTAGTCATAAAGATATTATAAACATTTCAATAAGATTCCTAAAAGAAAATACTTTTGCTAATTTGTTCATAAATGGGTTTACTCATATATTTATTGATGAATTTCAGGATACAAACAAAGACATTCTATTACAACTTATGGAAACTATAAAATTACACAAAAAAGAGAAGTACTTGGTTATTGGTTTATTCGGTGACCGAATGCAACAAATTTATTCTGGACAAGCTTTAGATATTGATTACAATTACTATCAATATGAAGTAATTCCGAAACTTGACAACTATAGGTCGTGTAAAGAAATCATTCTAGCAAATAATATATTGAGAAATGATGGATTACACCAAGAACATAAAAATCAAGATATTAAGTATGAAAAGTTAGATTTTATATTTAATGTAAACAAGGATGATATGTACTTGAAACAACACCTAGGTGGGAATTTAGGTGGCTTTCAAAGATTATTTCTTAATCATCGAGAGATTGCAGAAGAAGTAGGTTTTATTAATATATCAAGAGTATTTACAGAAGAATATACAAATTTAACAAACGACAAACTTTTAAAGAGAGAAGATACTTTTTTAGATTTTCTAATGGAAACAGTATTACCAATGGCAGCTAATTATCTCGCTGGAAATCACCAGTTACTCCTAAAAAATCTGAATAGAGATAGCTTTGGATTAGCTGACCTAACAAATTTAAATAAAGAACTAAATAAAATTTTCAATACTGAGAAACAATTACGAACTATGCTAGAGGGGTTGATTAATAAGAATATAGTAAGTAACAAAAAGGTAAATGGAATAATTAAGGAATATGCTGAATTAGATAAGGCAGAATTTATTGATCAATTACTTGAAATACAGCTACAAGAGTATTTGAATTTATATCGACAAATTAATAATGAGACTAGGCTTCAAACGTTGCATGGTGTTAAAGGGGACGAGTTTGATAAAGTGGTTATTAATATCCGTCATCAACAAAGTTGGAACCAATATAATTTCGATAGTTTATTTATGGAAGGATTTAATGGAACTGTATCAAATCAAAATGCACATAAATTGTTTTATGTTGCCTGTACACGTGCAAAAAGTGCTTTGATAATTAATTATATTTCTGAGGCTAAGGATGAAGTGCTTATTAAAGCTGTCTGTTCTAAAATTCAAGAGTTGTTTGGAAATTTTATCACAACGTATGTGTATGAAAGTGACATGATTATATATAATTCTGAACAATTAGTATGAATTTAAATACGACTATTTCTATTAATAAATTATATTAAACAAGACATTCAGAAAACAATAAAATAAATAATTATGACATTCATTTTAACTCTAAGAGCGGAATTAACTCTAAAGTTGTATCAGGACTATAGAGCATTCAAAGGTGTGCCTTACTTTGTAAGAAATAGGAGTATGGATAAAGATTGCGAGATACAAAAGTAATTATAAATAATGTGGGTTAGCAAATTGCTAACATTTTGCTAACGCAATCCCATAAAAAAAGGTAAATCCCCGTTAAAGATGTTACAACCAAAAACATCCAAAACGTTGATTTACCGCACTTTCTGCACTCAATGTTAACAATATTACACTCTAGCAGACTACGGGCGGCATGATGTGAAGATCGCTCGACCCCTTGAAATATAAGGGTTTTGTAATATTTTGCTAACAAAATCCTAACATTAGTTATATAAAAAGAGATATTCAGGAAATTACAATCGTAATATAAACCTGCCAGTATATAGATAGGGCTATATTATGCTTGTTTTTATGGTATTAAATCCCGATAAAAACTTAAATTCCCAATCATATATAGTATAATTATACTACATATGAATCGTAGGAGTGTTTTTATTGGATGGACAGATATTAGCTAACAGCTTAGTTACATTAAAAGGAACAGATCTTCGAATGGTCTATGCATTATTACTAAAAACGAATATTGGTCATCTTTTATCGTCAAAGGCAAAAGATGTTATATCTAAGTTATCTAAAGAAAAAAGTGATAACTTTACATATCATTTAGAGCAAGAAGTAAATAAGCTTAGAAATGTAGAGGATCAAGTTCTTCAAGTCGATTTATTTCTTGAAATGACAAGGTTATTGAAATTAAGAGGAACGAAATATACATTAGAGAAAGAAATCGTGGATCAATTTATATTAATTGTAAACGACGTTTATCAGCAATTATTAATACAGGATAAACAATTTAAACGCTTTGCAGAAAATGAAATACATTCATCAAAGTTACAACAGATGATTAAATTCCAAATGAGTAAGTTATTTAATGAACTTGATAATAGCTTCAAGGATTTTACTATTGAAGATCAAACGAAATTTGCTTCACAAGTCAATGAATACATACAAAGTTTACCTGAAGAAAAGCAGTCAAAAATTAAGGAAAAGCTAGGTGTTGATGACCTAACGGATGAAATGATTCGTAAGGCAATAGCAACCAGTGGATCAAGTATTGTGTTTGCTATAATTGTTGAGGTTAGTGGGTTTGCCTTCTACACCACCGCAACTTCTTTACTTGCTTCATTTGCTGGCTTTTTTGGTATCACTCTACCATTTGGTGTTTATACAGGATTAACATCTACCATAGCTGTATTGGCTAATCCATTATTTCTAGTTCCGGTACTTCTAGGTGGCGGTGCGTTACTTGTGAACCATCAAAATAAATCGTTAAAGAAAAAACTTATGCCTATTATTGTTATGCAAATTACACTGCCTTTTATGAGTCGTGGTGCTGATGAAGTTTCTTTCGAGTTATTTATAGCCGAATGGAATCGGCGTTTTGAAGAGTATTGTATGTTACAAATAGAATTAAAAAATGAAGATGCAGAAGAACTGAAGTTACAAAGCAATATTAAAAAAACAAAAGGACAAATAAGTAATATAAATTCATCAATCTATAAAGAGGAACTACAAATACGTATTGAGAAGCAACAGATTTATAACGCTCTGAAGTCTAGTAATCTAGAGGATTTGGATATAAATGAGGCTTTTCGAAAAAATAGAAGAGAATACTGGGATATCAATGATAAGATACTATCTCTACAGCAGGCGAAAAAAGTAGATGTTGTGAATGATAGTTTTTTCAGGAAAATTGGGAATAAATTTTCAAATTTTGGTACAAAATTTGATATTAAAAGCGAGGAGAAAAATATAGATAAGTATCTATATTTAATGGTTGAAGATGTATTAAAGTCAACTAGTCCTTTCAAACAAATAGAACGGGAAAGGATTCAAGCTAGTACCATCAATCTTAGAGAATTACGCCAATCTAAGAATGAGAAAATGACATACAAAAGTAGTCTGGAATCTTTATTAAAGCAAGTTAATCAAAACCAGAGCAGTATTAGGCAGGATATTAAGGCAATGGAAAAACAGAATTATGGACTCGAACATTTAAGTGCATCAACACAACAACTACTGCCTACGAGTGAAGAGGGGTAACTTTATGAGTATATCGAATAAACGATTCTGGGATTATTGGAAAAGAGGAATGTATGAGGATGCTCTACGTTACGCAGTCGAGGAAGAAAAGGATCAAAAGCAAAATAGACTGCAAACAATGTTATTTGGTACGCCGGAACAACTAAAACAGACAGGTGCAATTACAGCAGTAAGTGTTGGTGAATTTATTTATGACCTTATAATGATAAATCCTACTGTAGTAAAGGGGCTTGATTTTGCTAGAACAGAAGATTTGTCTTCTCTATATACATTAAGTCAGTTCTCTAGTCAAATTGATACAACGGTTTTAACTGGGGATATGGCCCAGCTACAAGGGTATGTTGCGGAACAAATGATAGCTGCTGAATTACAAGCCAAGGGGCATGACGTAGAGTTTCCAGAAGAATCGAATAACCCGGGCTGGGATATATTAATTGATGGTCAGCCCTTTCAAGTAAAGAATTTAGCTAATCCAAATGGTGTAAGAGAACATCTGGAAACATATCCAGACATTCCAGTTTATGTGAATGAAGAACTTGCACCATACTTTGAAGGAAATCCCAATGTCTATGTATCTAATATTTCTAGAGATGAAGTGATAGATGCTACGTCTACGACAATAACACATGCGGATGACTTATTAGATTTTGAGATTCCGTGGATCGCAGCAGGGGTTAGTTCTATTTATAACATTAAAAGGGTTTGGAAAGATGAAGTAGCAATTAACCAAGCCGTGTTTAATGTAATGAGCGATACATCTTCAAGAGTAGTACTAGGAGCATTAGGGCAAAAAGCTGGAACTGTTGTAGGTGCGATGTTGTTTGGCCCTGCTGGTGCCATTACTGGTGCTATGTTTGGAGCATTCACTGGAGCAAGTCAAGGCGGTAAATTATCTACTGGCATCAGACGAGCATTCTCTAAAAAACAAGAAAAAGAAATGATTGAAGCGATGGATGACTTGATAAGAAAAGTGATGTCTCAAATCGATCAGAAACTTTATATTAAAAAGAGAAAAATAGAAAAGTTAAGGGGAGAAATGGTTAGTTCTAAAGCTAACGATGCGGTTTGGAAAGATATTGAACGACGTTATACAGATGAAGTAGCTTACCTTACTAATAGAAAAGAAGAATTAAATACTATAAATAAATCGATTAAAAATGGGTCGACGCTTGTTGCGGATATATTACCTAATGTAATGGCGATTATAACTAAATGCGGTGTTCACTCATTTCATCTTCAAAATGAGTTAAAGAGATTACAACGAAAAACTAATCAATATGTGAAGAAAATGTAATTGTAAAAAAAGGTAACTCAACAAATTGAGTTACCTTTAGAATGAAGAAATTCAACATATCCACCTAAAGAATAGATATGTAACAATATAAATTTATTATTTCTAATATTTTTCTTGCAAAGGTTTATTAAAGAAGTTGTTGTTCCAAATTTTCATAGATGGAAAAGATTGATTCTTAAAAAATTTGTGATTAGAAGAGAGGTAAGCAGATTTGAGTCAATACTACCTTAAAGCAGATCCCTTAACAGATGGTGTAATAACAAGAATATTAGAAGACTGTTGGAAAGGTAATTTATCAATAAGATTAGAAGATTTGAAAATGATTCATGAAGTTTTATTAAATTACGATGTATTTGGAGAAGTGGCCGAGAATGTATATGTACCTTCATATAATGAAAATGCTGTAGAACTTAAAGATAAATTGCTTGAAGGGCTAACTTCTCGGGTAAAGCAACAAGAAGAACATGAGAATAAGAAGGAAAATATTAAATTATTTCAAAATCAGGGATTTATTTTAAAGGATGATATTTATGGTTCGGCATATGGGCGATTTAACTACATATATCGTGCTAAGGGAACTAGGATTTTTTGGTTTAGTAATGGCTTAATAAAATACGCTTCAGCTTATTCAACAATTGATGAAAATGGTTTTAATTATTCGGTTGAAGAAGTTGATGAGTGTAATATCTTTATGGATATTGATATAAATGAGATTACAGGAACTCCACTCAATGAGGCATTTGGGAATGGAGAAACATTAATTTCTAACTTAGTCAATATTAAGGCTGATTTTACAAGAGACTATGCACTTGAGTATTTATTGTACCCACCAGATGTAATGCGCCTTTCAAATTTTTCAATTCAATTGCGTGAACAAATTTGGGATGCAATCGTTGATATGATTAAAGAGGTGGCCATTGAATATAATAAAGAAAAGGTAGATCTTTTATCATATTTAACTGAATTTACTGGTAATCAAGGTATTTTTCCTGATGCTTACCACGTAATGATGTTATTAGACTTTTACAAAGAAAATCATTTAATATTAGATTCACGAAGATTTCAGGATTTGATGTTCTCTATTAGAAAAACTAGTGGGCCTCAAGAAAAATCACATAAACTTTTAAGTGCCTCGATACTTATTAGTAAATTAGAGAAAACGGATGCTGGTTCATCAATGGCAAACGAATACCATGATATAATATTCGATTGTTTAAGCCAGATATTCAATGATAATTTAAAAAGAGGGAAAAAAGAAGTAAAGATTGATCAGGGTATGAAAAGAATTGATATCGTATTTGATAATTTTGATAAGAAAGGTTTTTTTGCCCATATAAGAGACCGTTTTAATATTTATTGCCCAAAGATATTTATAGAATGTAAAAATTACTCTTCAGATCCGGTTAATCCAGAAGTTGACCAACTAATAGGTAGACTAAGTAATACATCGGGTAAGTTTGGGATTCTTGTATGCCGTAATTTGAAAAACGAGGAAAGACTAATGCAAAGGTGCAGGGCTGCATTGAATAAAGGGCAGGGTTATATTATCTACTTGGTCGATGATGATATAAAAAATTTATTGCACTTAAAAGAAGAATGTAATGATGAGGGGATTATTGATTACTTGTCTGAAAAATGGGATAGTTTAATTCTTGATAATTAAAACTTGTAATCTTTTTACAAAGACATTTATAGAATGTACTTATGTCCTATGTAAACAAAAATGCTAACGTTTTGCTAACGCAATCCCATAAAAAACGGTAAATCCCCGTTAAAGATATTACAGCCAACAATATCCAAAACGTTGATTTACCGCACTTTTTGCACCTCACGTTAACAATATTACACTCTAGCAGACTACGGGCGGCATGATGTAATCTGCCCCTCAAACCCTTGATATGACTGGGTACTGTAGTGGTATTACTAACATTTTGATAACATTGAGGATATTAACTGAGGCTTCTCATAAGTTGACGAAACTTATGGGAAGCCTCTTTTTAATCTCTTTCGTTACATGAAGATATACATTACGTTTTTTGTGAAGCATTTTATTTCATTTTGTCAGTAACGATTGTCTTTAAAATTTTCATTGTGGGCGGTATACTATTGAATAACTTTTATAGTAAAGTATGTGAAACTGACTCTTGCTTTCGCTAAAACATCATACTAAAGGGAGGTTATATGTTTGTTGAAAAGCAATAAAATAAAGTAGTTAAGGTCCGGAAATTTACTGAACATATTCCTTCCTGTGTATTGCAAAATAGAAGTGCAGACCTTTGCAAGAGAAAAATGCAAAGTCCTGCACTTTATTTGATAGGTGCATAAAAAAAGACTTGCCAGTCACCCCAAGTCCCACTACATT
>NZ_JBQENT010000075.1:0-13425 GCF_052044855.1 Metabacillus sp. 22489 | reverse complement strand
CGGAATTGATGAGGGGAAGCAGGAAAAGAAATAGCCCTCCTGTCTGGCTTAGTAAGGTGGAACACCCTGAAAACCGAGGACAAGAAGGCAATATCTAATTCCTGTTTTCTACTCTACAAGACATTTTCAATGAGGAGGAAAAACAATTACCAGAGTGAATATGTAAGTCTGTTTTATATGGCATGACTGGTTACGTAAGAGAATTTTATTATCAAATCTGGATACCTTAAAATTAGAGTTATTCAAGACGAGGTGAATTATTTATGACATCAAGGCAGCACATATTATTTAATCTAACTATGACTACTATTTCATGGTTATCGTTAATATTTCTAGGTAAGCGTAACATCAAACGATATTTTATCGCTAGTACTCTAATAGGTATTTTTGAAATGATAAATCATTTATATGGACACCAACGTAAGTGGTGGAAGTTTTACGATAAGCCAAAATCATTATTTAGAAATGAATTTTCTTTTGATTATGGTCCCTACATACCTATGTCAATGTGGATACTTAAATTTTCATATGGGAATTTTAAAAAGTTTGCGTTACTTAATGCTTTTTTAGATGGACTCTTTGTGTTTCTATTCGTCCCTGTTCTAAAAAAAATTAAAATTGTTCGTTTACATCGGTTAAACTATTTTCAATTCTTTATTTATATACATTACAAAGCGTATATTTTGTATGGAATACAGTACTTGTTTGAAAAGGTACGGTATTCTTGATAAGTAAATTGAAAAGCTTTTTCAACTAATCGTTAGCTTTAGTTAATACACAGTCAATACAGTGTTCTTTTTAAGAAAACCAACTCAAATCTAAAAGCTCCAAGGAGTGATACCTTGGAGCTTTATTAATACTTATGTTTAGCTTGGGACATCGATCGCTTTGAACATCTGTCGTACCGATCCAAGATGGTAGGCGGAGTGAGCGAGCGCTCCTAACAGACCATTCGATGTCTGTTCATCTAAGGAGTCAAGTGAATCAATCTTTTTTAGTAGTGTTGTGTATTCTTGTTGAAGTTCGTCAATATATTGAGCCCATGTGATTTTATCAACGTTTGTGATTTTCCATGATGCTCCCCAGTCCTTACTAGGTTCTTCTCCATTTAAGTAGGAATTCGCAACCCATAAGTAATACCGAGTATGATCTGTTTGTGCGGCGATTGTCGTACCATTGACAGGTATTGAAGCAGCTTCTGCCGATATCTTTTCAAGTGTTCCAAATAAACCACTACCAGGCTTTGCTTCTGTGTACCAGCTTGCGTTTTCTTCAGGTCCCTCATATGTTTCCTTCAACAATGTTCTAACAGCTACCAACATCGGATTGTCCATCATAGTACCTCCTGAATTTGTATTTAACCATCAAAACTAGTTTAGATGGTTAAATTATATCTGAGTTGTTTCTAACCGTCAATATGTATTATGATAGTTATAGTAAAGGAGCTTTAATTATGTCGGAAATGAACTCTTATATGATGGTCGGAGAACGTTTGTGTATGGATTTTATCAATACCGTTAGTTGGCGGGAAAGTGCTGAGAAAAGGCGGGATTGGTTTACGAGTTACGACAAATTGGTCGACTGGTGCATCCAGGCTGAAATCTTGACCGAACAACAAGCAAAAGCCCTTCTTTTAAAGGCGCAGGAGAAACCGTCTGAAGCGGGAGAAGTTCTGAAGCAGGCAATCGAAATGCGGGAGGTTATGTATCGAATCTTCAAGTCCATTTCAAAGGCAACATCGCCACATCCGCTAGACCTGGAACGTTTCAATGATTCTGTAAGCCACTTCTATCAAACATTGCGTGTAATCCATGAAAAGGATCATTACACGTTGAAGTTCATGAATACCGAGGAAAACTTGGACATTATGCTTTCGCCGATTTTGCAATCCGCTGTTGATTTACTCGTTTCTAAAAACGACCTGGAACGAGTCAAACAATGTGAGGGAGACTCTTGTGGATGGTTATTCTTCGATACGAGCCGGAACCGGAGTCGTCGCTGGTGTTCAATGGCCGATTGCGGCAATCGTGCTAAAGCACGCCGGTTTTACCAAAAAGAAAAGTGACCATACTCGATCACTTCCACTCTATACCGTAACAAAATTGAATTGGAAATTAGACAAAAGCCAGGCAGCAGCTTGGCTTTTTAATTTATTGGAGAGGAGCACTATAAGAGGAGTCACACATTGTTAGCAAAATCAGCACAGGCAGGAGCTTAGCTGAGCATGGGGACTGTTTTGGAATAATCATGAGTCCCTGTAAGGCTTTGTGGAACTGGACCGTACCATATGATTTTCTAAAATGATTTAATAAATAAACAGTTTGATTTATTTTTGGTATAGTAAAGATAAAGATTGTTTAATAATGCAACAGAAGGTGATGTTAAGTGAAGGCTTTGGCGATTGCTCCTTATGAGGGGTTAAAAGAATTAATTATAGAATTAGGACGTAATCAAGATTTTGAGATACATGTGGAGGTTGGTGATTTAGAAAAAGGGGTTGAACTCGCTAGTCGAGCGGCAGATCAGGGGTTTGATATTATCATTAGCCGTGGGGGAACTGCTGAACTCATCCAAAGGAAAGTATCCATTCCTGTTATTGAAATTGAGGTTTCCGGATATGATATGCTCCGTGTGTTAACCCTTGTTAGAGATTATCCTGGTAAGGCAGCGATTGTCGGCTTTCAACCAATATCGGAAGGAGCAGCAACCGTTAGTCAATTACTAGAAATTGATATTTCCCACTTTGTTATTTCAAAGGAGGAGGAAGTAACTCCAACATTAAAGCAGTTGCTTGAAAAGGGATATGAGGTCATTATTGGTGATGTCATAACTGTCAAGGAAGCAGAAAACCTTGGATTAAATGGAGTATTAATTACTTCGGGAAAAGAAAGCATCCTAAAAGCTTTTCAAAATGCTAAAAAAATGCACAATTATTTTTCCATACTTAGAAGTAAATTACTGATTGCACAACAAATTCTTCAAGAGGAAGAAGAGGGCATTGTGGTGTTTGATACAACATTCAATAGTGTCTACTCCAATACATGCTTCACTGAACAATTATATAAAACCTTTAAGGCTTCAATCAAAATCGAAGAGGCAGTGACAGAAGTTATTTCAAAAGGCGAATATACATCTTTAATTGAAAACAACAATGTCTTTTGGAAGGTAAAGGGGACCAAATTACAAGGGTTTGAAACATCATTAGTTTTATTTCGCTTACAAAGAGTGGAATCAAATCCAAAAAGGCTTTCCAATGGTATAAAGATTATTTCTTCACTCATGAATTCCAGCCCAATCAAAGCTTCTTTTATAAAAAGCAACCTGATGAAAATCGTTTTACAATCAGCCGAAAGATATAGTGAAAAAGAAGAATCGATCTGGATCAGCGGCGAAAAAGGAACAGGGAAGGAAAAATTAGCTCATTATATCCATTATTGCAGCTCCAAACGATCTTTTCCCCTAATGACAATTAATTGTTCTCTTTTAACGGCAGAACAGTGGAACTTGTTGTTAAGTGAAGAAGAAGGCCTGCTTGCCTCTAATGAGAATGGAACAATTTTTCTAAAAAATATCGATTCCATTGCTTTATCCAACCAGAAGGAATTGCTGTCCTTTCTTATAAAGAATCATCCAAAGTCCCGCATTATTGCATCATCATGTGAAAATATTTTGACGATGATTGAAAACGGTGCCTTTTTATATGATTTGTATTATCTGCTAGCCCAATTGACCTTAAGTCTCCCGCCGTTATCAAAGCGAAAGGAAGATATTGATCATATTGCTCGTATTTTTATTAATGAATCGAATACAAAATACGGGAAACAAATAGCCGGGATTCGGAATGAAGCCATTGAGGAGTTAGAGAATTATAGCTGGCCGGGAAACATAACCCAATTGAAACAAGTGATAAATGAAACTGTGCTGTTAGCAAATGGACCTTTTATTGAAAAAGGAGATATCAATTATATTTTAAAGACAAAGTTAAAGGAAACGGATATGTCTCACCTCGATTTGACGGGTACTCTAGAGGAAATCGAACAGAGAATCATCAGGCAGGTTTGGCTGGAAGAAGGTATGAATCAAACGAAAACGGCTGAAAGGCTAGGGATTAACCGCACCACTTTATGGAGAAAATTAAAGGAACTGTAGATAAAAACACCAAAACTGTTGCGAAATTAAACAGTTTTGGTGTTTTTAATTATTTTATTAAATATACTAGTTGTAAAAATAAACATTATATTCTATAATTCAACATGTAAGCGATATTATAACTGTTTAAAAAGTAAACACTTAAATTGGAAAGGTGTAACGATATGGAACTAAAAGGAATCATTCCAGCTATGTTGACTCCATTAACTATGGAGCAAAAAGTCAATGAATCTGTTACAAGACAATTAGCAAATCATTTGCTTGATTCAGGTGTACATGGACTTTTCATTCTTGGAACTAATGGGGAGTTTCACCTATTAAATACCGAGGAAAAATTAGAGGTTGCTAGGATTGTCATCGAGGAAGCAAATGGAAGAGTACCTGTAATCGTTGGTACAGGTGGTAATAGTACAGAAGAAACGATTGATTTATCACAAAAAATGGAGCAGCTGGGCGCGGATGCTTTATCCTTGATTACTCCGTTCTTTATATCACCATCACAAGAGGAAATGGCAGTTCATTTCGAAATGGTAGCAAAGAGTACTTCCCTGCCAGTTCTTTTATACAATATCCCGGCTAGAACAGGGGTTAATCTTGAGCCTGAAACCGTTGCACGACTAGCAAAAGTGCCCAATATTGTAGGAATCAAAGATAGCAGTGGGAGCTTTGCCAACATTGAGAATTACATTAATGCAACAAAGGGTGAAGATTTTTCTGTTTTTGCCGGTACAGATTCTTTGATTCTCCAAACCTTACAGGCAGGTGGAAAAGGAGCAGTTGCTGCAACAGCTAATATGATTCCTGATGTAGTGGTTGCAATTTACAACAAATGGTTAGAGGGGAATATAGAAGCGGCGGAGGAAAATCAGGTAAAATTACAGCCTCTTCGCGACACCTTTAAATACGGTACCTTGCCTTCTGTATTAAAGAAGGCGGTAGAACTTTATAGTGTTCCAGTAGGACCGCCAAAAATGCCTGTATCTGAGATATCAGGGGATGCGCTAGTAAAGGTCGCAGAAATGGTGGAATTGTATAAACAACAAAAAATATAGAGAGTTAAATAACGATAGGTAAATCCAATATAACGGAATTAGAAAGGTAGATGGAAATGCAAACAATTTATCAATTTCAAACCGCACAGAATATTGTAGCAGGACCAAATTCACTCCAGTTGCTTGGAGAAAAATTGAATTTACTAGGAGTGGAGGTAACATCTGCGCTGATTATTACACAGCCGCCGATGGTGGATTTGGGCTTTGTTGAAAAAATAGTTAGTCAATTGGCGGCAAAAGGAATTTTAGTTGATATTAATACGAACATTCTGCCAGAACCTACATTAGAGAACATTGAACAAGTATTTGAAGCAACTTCAAGTAAGAATTATGATGTATTGATCGGGATCGGTGGGGGAAGTGTTCTTGATACGACAAAAATTCTCTCTGTATTAAAAACAAACAATGCTTCGGTTGAACAGCTTTTGGGAACTGACCTTGTGGCAAAAGCTGGGGTCCCAACGATTTTGATTCCAACCACTTCCGGAACCGGTGCAGAGGTTACGCCAAATGCAATTGTCACCCTGCCTGACCAAGAATTAAAGGTTGGTATTGTAAGTAAGTATTTACTTCCAACCCTTGTTATTCTTGATCCTGTTCTTACATTAAAATTACCTAAGCCAATTACGGCTGCAACAGGGATGGATGCCTTTACCCATTCGTTAGAATCCTTTATTTCAACAAAAGCAAATCCGATCAGTGATATGTTTGCGTTAGAGTCAATTCGGTTAATCTCCTCGAGTATTGTGGAAGCATATCAAAATGGAGAATCGATCGAGGCAAGAGAAAAAATGCTAGTAGGGTCTATGTATGGTGGGATGGCATTAACAAGTGCAGGAACAGCAGCCGTACATGCTCTCGCCTATCCTTTAGGAGGAAAGTATAAAATTCCACATGGTGTGGCAAATTCTATGCTCCTTCCACATGTCATGAAATTCAATATGGATGCGATAACAGACCGATTGGCATTAGTTGCTGAACCTATGGGAATCAGCGTTCAAGCTCTTTCCAATAGCCAACTGGCAGAAAAAGTTGTGGAGAAAATCATTGAGTGGACCAATGTGTTGGAAATCCCTCAAGATCTTAAAAACTATGGTGTTAAAGAAGAAGAATTACCGGAAATTTCTGTGTCAGCCTCACAAGTCACCCGTTTATTAAATAATAATCCGAAAAAATTAAGTTTAGCAGATATTGAAGCGATTTATCGCCAGCTGCTATAATCCCAGATTATGAGAATATCAGTCATTTCGGATGATTTAACGGGGGCAAGTGATTGTGGAGGGCAGCTAGTCCGTTTTGGTTTAAACGTGTCCGTTGTAGTGCAGGAACATTCTGAAACAATTCATGACTATGACGCAGTTATTTACAATACAGATAGTCGCTCTGTTACCGGATATGAGGCTTACGAAAGAGTGAAAAAGGTATGTGAGACAATTAAATCACGACCAGTTGACTTGGTCTATAAAAAGATGGACTCGACCATGAGAGGGAATATTGGGGCGGAAATCAATGCGATCTATGATTCTTTTTCCCCGGATTTCGTGATTATTGCCCCAGCCTTTCCGGTAAACGGACGCAAAGTCATCAATGGGATTCATTATTTGAATCACGTTAAATTGGATCATACTGAGGTGGCAAATGATCCAAAAACACCTGTCAGGGATTCAGAGATTAAAAGATTAATAGAGAATCAATCGAAGCGGAAGGTAGAGCATATTACATTCCAAGAGATTCATCAAGGATATGAGACGTTCATGGACAAACTGGTTTCCTGTAAGAACAATAAAATCTCTTACATTACGGTTGATTCTGTTCAAGAGTCTGATTTGGAAAAGTTAGTGGAGTTGATTCACCAGACCGATTTTTCCGTCGTTTGGGTCGGTTCAGCTGGTTTAATGAATTATTTACCAGAGATTTACGGGATGAAACAAGTTCAAAAAACGCTTTCTCTGCCTATTCATCGTGAACCTGTTCTCTTAGTTGTTGGCAGTGTTAGTGAAGCAGGGAGGTTCCAGTTGCAGCATCTTTTGGACAATTCGGATACTGTTGGACTGGAAATAGATTCGGGAAAAGTTTTACAGGAAGATTTAAAGGCAATGGAATTAAGGCGAATCCTGTCTGGGGCTAAAGAGGCCTTTTTACAAGGGAAAAATGTAGTGTTATACTCTTCGAATAATGTGAATGAAACCCGTAAAATTGGCGAGAAACTGGGATATGATGCTGTTAAAATCAGTAATATCATTTCAATGGTATTAGGTGAATTTGCGGCAGAAATGGTCCGTGTTCATGATATAAACTATTTATTTTTAACTGGAGGAGATACTGCTCAGCAAGTTTTCCTTCAATTACATGCGAATGAATTTATTTTACTAGACGAAGTAGAATCAGGTGTCCCGCTTGGCCGGGTATCCACTGACAAAGAGTTATTTATTGTCACTAAGGCTGGGAACTTTGGCTCAAAAGAAGTCATGTTGAAAGCCGTTTATAAACTTCATGGGAGGGAATATGATGAAGCCGATTATAGGGATTACAATGGGCGATGCCGCAGGAGTGGGTCCTGAGATTATCGTGAAAGCCTTGGGCCATCAAGCTGTTTATGACATTTGCAGACCAGTTGTGATCGGTGATGCGTATGAGTAATAAATTAGTTATTAACGAGTTCATTCCAAATGGTAAATTATATCATGATGCTTATACAAATATTGATTTTTCCTTAATTCCATCTGGTCCCTTTCCAACCGCGCATGCACCAACCATTACTAAGTTAGACAATGGAGATTTATTATGTGCATGGTTTGCAGGTTCATTTGAAGGCAGTCCAGATATTTCAATTGTATTATCAAAATTTAATCATGAATCAGGGGAGTGGAACGAGCCGAAAATTGTCTCAAAGGATGATACGCGTAGTGAGCAAAACCCATCATTTTTCCACGCACCTGATAAATCAGTATGGTTAATATATACTTCTCAGGAAGGTCGACGACCAGATAAAGATAATATGCAGTTTACGTCAATTATTAAATATCAGAAAACATACGACAATGGTGAAAATTGGACTGAACCAGAAATATTATTTAGCCAGCCTGGTACATTTGCTCGACAAACTATTCAAGTTTTAAGTAATGGTAGATGGATATTTAGCACATGGGTCTGTGAAGATTCAGAATTAGGTCTTACAAACGATCCTACAGTATTTCAAGTATCAGATGATGAAGGACAAACATGGAAAGAAGTACGGATGCCTGAAAGTAACGGAAGGGTACATGCTAATGTCATAGAATTAGAAGCTGGTCATTTAGTGGCATTTATGAGAAGTAGATTTGCAGATTATATATATAGAAGTGAGTCAACGGATTATGGAGATACTTGGACAGTGCCTGAGCCAACAACTTTGCCGAATAATAATTCAAGTATAAGTGCAATCAAGCTGGATAACGATGCAATTGCGATTGCCTATAATGCAAACTCTGCTAATAATCCTGAAAAAGGTAAAGTAGCATGGCCTGGATTAAGAAACCCAGTAGTGGTTTCAGTGTCTGAAGATGGCGGAAATACTTGGCCAATCGGTCGAATTATTGAACACGCAGAAGGCTTCATTGGAGCAGAGAATAAAACGAATAATTCACAATTTGAATATCCTACTATTTATCAAGATGCAGAAGGACGTTTACATTTAGTATACGCATATAAGAATAGAATCTGTGTTAAATATAATAGTTTTTCTGTTGAAGATATATATGGTAAAAAACGCGAAAATGAAAGTGTTTACAATCCTACGTCTGGAGAAATAAGTTAAATATTAAGTTACCACATAATTAATTTGATAATTCATTCATAAAAACGGGCTTTAGACAGAAGCTTACCCAGCGATAAGAATAAGACCAATAATCGCCAGTATGAGTGTCCTTACTTGATGCAGTCTTCTGATGGAGCACTTAAAGGTGAGAACTATGTTCGCTTCACCGAGCAGAATGTGCAGGGGAAGAAAATAGAGTAGGACTTTATTACCCAGCAGGTGCTTAGGCTTACAGTCTACAAAATGATAGCGAAGTGTCATCACCTGACTGCTTTGAGATAAAACCAAATGAACTTGGTTTTGAAAGAGAGAGGAGAAACTAAAAATGACAATGCAGATGATTCTTGCCCTTGGTATCTTGATCTTGATGATTGTCATGATCATGTCAAATAAATTTGCCTTCGGCGCGCCACCAATCATAGCCTGTCTTCTGTTAGTAGTCACCGGTCTGTCTTCTGTTCAGGAGGCATTCGCAGGCTTCGTGAACCCAAGCGTTATCATGATCGCTGGCTTTATGGTTGTGATGGCGGGACTAATGAAGACTAGCTTGATGGGAAAGGTTCAGTCCTCTATGCTAGCCTTGGTAAATAAGGGCGGTTATAAGAGCTATGTTCTTTTGCTTGTGGTAGTTATGCTTGGTGCAAGTTTAGTAGGTGCCGGTTCCACTGGTTACTATGTACTGATTCTATCATTGATATCTACTATCCCTTACAATAAAAAAATGCCTACGTCCAAACTGATCATGCCTTTGGGGTTTGCTACTAACCACCCTTTGATTCCTTTCAATGTAGCACTCTTCTATGGTGTAACTGTCAGTGTACTAGAAACGGCAGGTTATACCGGCGGGCTGTCTATGTCGAAATTTGCTGTTGTGAATTTCATCCTAGGTCTTGGTTTCTTAATATGGAGTTTGGTTGCTTATCGTCTTCTACCGGATCATCCAATTAAGGAAGCTTCTGAATATGATGAGGTGGCGGTTACGAATGAGGTTGAGGCTTTGCCTGCATGGAAAGAGTACAGCATTATCGCTGCATTTATCGTCAGTGTTATCGGTATGATGCTTATGAGCGTGATAGGCAATGCAGCCTATGTAATCCCTGGTCTCACAGGAGCATTCTTACTAATCATCAACGTACTTGACTTCAAGGAAGTTCGAGATAATATGGGTGCACCTGTAATCCTTATGATGGCTGGTGTTATCGGGGTTGCTGACGCTCTGGCTAACTCCAAATTTACAGCTATGATCGGAGAGTCTGTGGCGAATTCATTGGGTACTAATATCAATCCATTTATGCTTATTTTCATCTTCGCACTTTTAACTAGTACATGTGCTACCTTTACTGGTTCAAATATGGGCTCTGTATACATCTTTGCGCCAATTGCTATTGCAACAAGCATTAGTTTGGGACTTAATCCTGCTGCTGCGGCAACAGCAGTTGTTATATCTGGATGGAACGGCGGATACATGCCGGTCGATGGTATGCCTGCTATGATTTTAGGTATGGGGAAATATAAGCTCCCAGAGTTCTGGTTGTTCTCGGTTCCTATGTACCTGTTCCGTATTTTGGCGCTATGTGTAGGTGCTATTATTATGTTTCCTGTAAACTGATAGAGATTAAGTGAGACAAATATATAGCTTCAAAATTTCATAGGGATAAAGACAAAAGGTGCGCTCTTATAAGGTACCTTTTGTCTTTATGAATTGTATATTTCTTTGTTTAGACTCAACAAGATCCTTTTATGAAAATATTCAAGAAGGCTAAGTGCTTGGCTTTACATTGAAAAATGACTCGAGTAATGCTGCTGTGCAGACAGTTGCAGTAGTTTTATAAAGGACATGATTAAATAGTAGAATTCAATAAGGGTAGTGATGAATTGAAAGGGCAGTGTAAATGCCAAGTTTACTCTTTAGAAAAAAGTGATCCACCCTCCGTATTCAAGAGAGTGGATTACATTATGAGCAATAGGTAATTTCGGAAATGCTTATTCCTCTGGATTTATTATTGCCAAAATCTGATGGTCCTCCCACCTTCCATTTATTTTTACATTCTTTTTAGAAATCCCTTCTTTTAGAAATCCTGCCTTTTCTAGAACTCTAATAGAGCTAATGTTATGGGGCATAACACCAGCTTCAATTCTATGTAATTTAAGAGTTGTGAATGCATAGTTCACAATTAGTTTTACGGCTTCTGTTGCATATCCTTTGCCATTATTATTTTTATCTAAACTATATCCGACTATTGCACTCTGCAAAGGCCCACGCAATATACGAAAAAGTCCAATTGTTCCTATAAGTTCATCATTTTCTATTTTAAAAATCCCAAAATTATATTCACTATCTACTTTTGCCCGCTCTATTTTTTGATTCATTAAGTCCTTTTGAAAATCTATCGTGTAATAGTCGGGGGAGCGTTTTATAGTAAATGTTTGAAAAAAATCTCGATTCTTTATTTCTAACTTAAGAAAGTCATTGGTGTCATGCAATTTAAGTACCCTAATATAAATATTTTGCGCTTTTAGCATATCCGTCCTCCATTAAATTTTTTGTAGTTTCAATAAAAAAATCTCCTTTTGCTAGTGCATTAAATCAGTAAATGGGGAAAGCTCCGTACAGTTAGTACGTTGATTTTTCTCTACATTTTGCTGATAATATAAAAATAAAGTATCCACTAACTGTATACTCAAGGAGAAAAATGAGAAAACAAAAATTATCTACCGGGGAAATTGCCCGTATTTGCAATATTAATAAAAAAACATTATTTTATTATGACAAAATAGATTTACTTAAGCCTGCAATAGTTGATTCTAATGGCTACCGATACTATACGACTGACCAAATAGATATTTTAAGTAAGATAAAAGCGTTACAGAGTGTGGGATTCACCTTATTAGAAATAAAAAAGCAGCTATCTGTGGAGGATATTTCAAAGGGGATTGCAACCTTACATGAACAAAAACAAAAGATCACGGAAAAAGTTAATGAATTAGTTAACGTAGAGAGTGCCTTGAGTCAGAAAATTCAAGAGTTAGAACATTATAAACGAATAGGAAACAACAGGGTTTTTATAAAGGATGATAATGAAGAATATATGTATTTAGATGAAACACCGTCACAAGAAGAAATAATAACGAACTATTTATTAGACGGTTACCATTCTGGAATTATTTTAAATGTTCAAGATAATTTAAATGAGAAAATGAAAATCACTAAATATCAAAAAGTGGAGAATTGGAAAGTAGCCAATTATAAAAAAGAAAAAGGAAAATATGTTGGAGTCTATTTTGTTACAGAAGAAAATAATATCATTGAAAATGCTAAGAAAGCTTTGTTACTAATAAAAAACAGCGGGTATTGTCCGAATGGACCTGCCTTTCTAAAGGATATCGCAACTGACTTTGTTAATTATCGAAATGGCAGGATACCTTTTCTCATTACAAGGAAATTAGAAGATTTTTAATTCCTCAGAAGACATTTTATTTAAGAACAAGCTGCCACAGAAGGCGGCTTTTTTATGTTGGTAATTGTTTTTTTTGTAAGGTAAAAGCAAGAAATTTTACTTAAACCATCGGGTAAGAGTTTATTAAGTATAGGTTTACCATTTTGAGTCCAATGATTTCAAATTCTTATTATGTGGCTTTGATAGTTGAAACAAAATTATGGGCACTTTAGACGTCGCTATCTCATACCTATCATTATTACAATCCAATTCCTCAGAACAATTAACGAAAGTCCAAATTTAGATTTAGAATTAGGCATATTTCTAAATACACTAATTTCCGCAGAGAATACAGCTTCACCAATGCTATCAATCTTAAATAACCTCAAACTTTCCTTTTTCAAGTACTGCTAATCCTTCATCATGTCCAATCCCGCTTACTTCAACAGACCATTATTTGATGTTTGTTAACTAGCAATTCATTGAAGGTTATAGTTTTATCTCTAGAGTTGTTTTTCCTATAGTTATAGTATAGAGATATGGAATTCTTAGTTCTTGCTCCAATCTTTTTCCTAATACGTGGAAAAAGGTTTAACTATTTTTTATGAAAGTAGGAATATGATATGAGGAAATTATTAAAAAAAGTAAGCATTGTTTTAATCGGAATTTCAATATTAAGTCTATTAGGATGTAGTGATTTAAATGAAGAAACAGCTAACGTCATTGAGGAAAAGTTATCCGAAAAATACAATGAATCCTTTGAAGTGAAATATTTAGGGGAACGATGGGGTACGAAAAGTAATGATACAGTGACGACATATGTGAAAGCAGTAGATTCTGACATAATGTTTACTGCCGTAATGGATAAATCATGGATCGTCAACACTAAACTAGACAATTTTTTTAAGGTGTTTTATTTTGAATTCAATTGGACTTAAATAATCTAGGGTTCCATGGATTCTAATATAGTTATACCAGTGAACATAGTCAT
>NZ_JBQENT010000074.1:0-13771 GCF_052044855.1 Metabacillus sp. 22489 | reverse complement strand
GAAAAATGTGGGGGTGAAATGTATCCTGAGTATTATAAAGGGGTACATGGCATAGAGTACAAATTATCGGATATTCTCTAACCATGAAAAGGACCGGGCTATGCCCGGTTTTTCTTATTTGGGAGTTAGGTAAACTCGTCATTTAACGGAAAGGATACGAGATCCCACGTTCTCCTATATTTATGAAAAAAAGAAATAAAAAAGAGCCAACACGTCATCTTGTTAGCTCTTCTTTTAGAAGCTTATCGAGCTTCAGGACGAGGCTCTCTCGCTACTTCTTCAGATGGTTTAAAGAGTAATCCAAGGTTAATTAAACCAGCAATTCCTACTAAGCCATAAATCACTCTAGAAAGAGCTGTATCATCCCCAAAAATGGCTGCTACTAAGTTGAAACCAAAAAATCCTATAAGTCCCCAGTTGATTGCTCCAATAATGGTTAACACTAATGCGATACGTTGAATTGCGCTCATATGCAACCTCCTAAAATATTTTCTTTGCATGATTAGAATGTGATAAAAAGGTAAATCCTATTCGTTGGAAATTGTTGTGTGAAGCACTTTTCTTTACAAGAAATAAATGACTATACATAATTTAAGTATGGAGGCGATATTGAATGGATAATTTTACATACTATAACCCAACAAAATTGATTTTTGGTAAAGGGCAGGTTGAGCAATTAGCTACTGAAGTACCATCATATGGCAATAGAGTATTGCTAGTTTATGGTGGAGGCAGTATTAAACGTAATGGACTTTATGATCAAGTTGTGAATATTTTAAAAGATAAGCAAATTGAAATTTTTGAACTATCAGGTGTTGAGCCAAATCCGCGACTTTCAACTGTACAACGTGGTGTGGACATCTGTAAGAATGAGAATGTTGACTTTTTACTTGCAGTTGGTGGAGGAAGTGTTATCGATTGTACAAAAGCAATTGCAGTAGGTGCGAAGTATGAAGGGAATCCATGGGATATTGTGACGAAAAAACATATTCCAACAGAAGCATTACCATTTGGAACAGTGCTTACAATTGCTGCTACTGGTTCTGAAATGAATTCAGGCTCAGTTATTACAAATTGGGAAACGCAAGAAAAGTATGGCTGGGGAAGCCCATTAGTATTCCCGAAATTTTCAATCCTCGATCCTGTAAATACATACACAGTTCCGAAAAACCAAACAATTTATGGAATTGTTGATATGATGTCACATGTGTTTGAACAATATTTCCATCATACAAAGAATACACCGTTACAGGACAAATTTTGTGAATCAACATTAAGAACTGTTATTGAAGCTGCACCAAAATTAGTCGAAGACTTAGAAAATTATGAGCTGCGCGAAACGATTCTTTATGCGGGAACAATTGCGTTAAACGGTCAGCTGCAAATGGGCTATCGCGGTGACTGGGCAACACATAATATTGAACATGCAGTTTCAGCGGTTCACGACATTCCACACGGTGGCGGTTTAGCGATTCTATTTCCAAACTGGATGAAGCATACGATGTCAGAAAACGTCGACCGTTTTGTACAAATGGCGGTAAACGTATTTGATGTAGATCCTAGCGGAAAGGATAAGGAAGCAATCGCAACTGAAGGAATTGAGAAACTTCGCGAATTTTGGAGCAGTATTGGCGCACCAAGCCGCTTAAAGGACTATGATATCGGTGAGGAAAGCATTGATGTCATGGCTGATAAAGCAATGGCAAATGGTGAATTTGGTAATTTCAAAAAGCTAACGAGAGATGATGTTGTAGCGATTTATCGAGCTTCTTTATAAATTTAAGCTACAGAGTGGTTGCTACTCTGTAGCTTAGCTATTTTTATGTGAGTAATCCAGCTTCTAACTCTTATTCCATAAAATGAAGGTTCAGACAATTTTCTTTGTTGTTTACGCTTACATTAATAACTTAGCTTGATTTACTAGAGTAGTTTAGATAAAGTGAAGATAGTTATAATAATATTGAAGTATATGGAGGAAATGTTTTATGACACATGTACGTTTTGATTATTCTAATGCATTAACTTTTTTTAACGAACATGAAATTACATACTTACGTGATTTTGTAAAGGTTGCCCATCATTCAATCCATGAGCAAACTGGAGCTGGAAGTGATTTCTTAGGCTGGGTTGACCTGCCAAAGAACTATGACAAGGAAGAATTTGCTCGCATTCAAAAAAGTGCAGAGAAAATTAAATCTGATTCAGATGTCCTTCTTGTAATCGGAATCGGTGGCTCATATTTAGGAGCTCGTGCAGCGATTGAAATGCTTAACCATTCTTTCTACAACTCTTTATCAAAAGAGCAACGAAAAACTCCACAAGTCATTTTTGTTGGAAATAATATTAGCTCTACATATATGAAGGATTTACATGATCTACTTGAAGGAAAAGACTTCTCAATTAATGTCATTTCTAAATCAGGTACAACAACAGAGCCTGCTTTAGCATTCCGTATTTTCAGAAAGCTTCTAGAAGAAAAATATGGTAAAGCAGAAGCGAAACAACGTATCTATGCAACAACTGATAAAGCACGCGGTGCATTAAAGACATTAGCAACAGAGGAAGGCTATGAATCATTCATTATTCCTGATGATGTCGGCGGTCGTTATTCTGTTTTAACAGCTGTTGGCTTACTTCCTATCGCAGTAACAGGAGTTGATATTGAAGCGATGATGAAGGGTGCTGCAGCAGCAAGTGAAGACTTTGGTAAGTCTGAGCTTGAAGAAAACCCAGCATACCAATATGCGGTTGTTCGTAACGTTCTTTACAACAAAGGAAAAACAATTGAAATGCTTATTAACTATGAGCCAGGTCTTCAATATTTTGCTGAATGGTGGAAGCAATTATTTGGTGAAAGTGAAGGAAAAGACCAAAAAGGAATTTATCCTTCTTCTGCAAACTTCTCAACAGACCTTCACTCATTAGGTCAATACGTACAAGAAGGTAGACGTGACATTTTTGAAACAGTTATTAATGTTGAAAAACCACGTCATGAACTTCTTGTTGAAAAAGAAGATAGCGATTTAGATGGCTTAAATTATTTAGCAGGAAAATCTGTTGACTTCGTTAACAAAAAAGCATTCCAAGGAACAATGCTTGCACATACTGACGGAGGAGTGCCTAACTTAGTTGTTTCAATTCCAGAGATGGACGAGTATACATTCGGCTACTTAGTGTACTTCTTTGAAAAGGCATGTGCAATGAGCGGATACTTATTAGGAGTGAACCCATTCGACCAACCAGGTGTTGAGGCGTACAAAGTAAATATGTTCGCATTACTTGGCAAACCTGGCTTTGAAGAGAAAAAAGCTGAATTAGAAGCACGCTTAAATAAATAAACATGAAAAGAAGCTGTCACTTGAGTCAAAATTGACCAAGGACAGCTTCTTTTTTGTTCAAAAAGGTGAAATACTTTCAATTTCCGGAGAATACTTTCATTTAAGAAAAAATACTTTCAAATCTAGGGTGAATACTTACATAAAAATAAAAATACTTTCAATCTTTAAAAGCTACATTCAAATCACGAATTTACAAACAAATGTTGAAGTAACTCCTTATTCTTTTCTTCAAAACGACTGTTATGTGACGAAACCCTTGCTTTAGCAGGTGAGTTAGGGTCTAAGTACATTTTCGCTTGATTTACTGCATTTGCTGCATCGGCAAATGCCCCAAGGATAAGATGCACTTTACCGTCAAATGAAAGAATATCGCCTGCTGCGAAAAGTCCCTCAATAGATGATTGTGCCTTGCTGCTACCCTTTACATAGAACTCGTCAACAAGCTCAATTTGTAATGGACTTTCTTTAATAAAAGAAAGCTCTCGTTCAAAACCATAGCTAATGATAACATCATCAATTTCAATTGCTGATTCCTCGCCTGTAAGCTTGTTTTCAAGTATAACTGAGCGAATCTTTGTGTTATCTGTAGTAGAAACAAATTTTTTTATTGTTGTATTTACATGCTTTTCATGAGGGTATTGATCTAAAAGTGAAAGCTGGGCCTCGTGACAATCGAATTTGTCTCGTCTATGAACAATATGTAGGCTTTTAACAACAGGAGCGATACTAACAGCCCAATCAATTGCTGAATTACCCCCGCCACAGATAACGACATCTTTGTTTTTAAATTTGCTTAAGCTTTGCACAACATAATGAAGATTCGTTACCTCAAAACGATCGGCACCTTCAATGTCTAATTTAATTGGCTTTAGAATCCCGCCACCAACAGCTAAAATGACGGTTTTGCTAAAATGCTGTTTTCCGCTTTCTGCCGTCAATATAAAAGTATCAGCCGTTTTTTCGATTCGAATGATTTTTTCATTTAGGACAACCTCAGGGTCAAAGGTTAATGCTTGTTGAACCATTTGCTTAATTAATTGTTCACCAGTAACTGGTGTAACCGCACCGACATCCCAAATCATTTTCTCTGGGTAAACGTGGACTTTACCACCTAAATTTGGTTGGAAGTCAATAATTTTTGTCTTCATTTCTCGCATTCCGCTATAAAATGCAGAGTAACAGCCTGTTGGTCCACCACCGATAATCGTTACATCAAATAGCTCTTCATGATTTATCAATATTGTGCACGCTCCTTCGTTTTCTTTTCTTTCATATAAATTGTTAAATCCTCACTATAAAGCCGAAAAAGTATGTTCATGAAGATAGATGTGAGGATGTGAATATAAGTTTTTGATAACGTTTAATATGATAATGATTCTCAATATCATTATCTGTTGTTTCATTTCAATTGTCAATATTGTTTTATAATGGACGATTAAGCATGTTTTTTACGTAATAGGAAAATCTAATTGAAAAAGGGGGTTTTATTATGCTTGAAATAAAATCAAGGCTAGAAGGAAAAGCATTTCCTTTATATGAGCTCGAACAAAAATTAAAGCCTTTAGGGTATGATATAGGCGGGAATTGGGAATATGATCATGGCTATTTAGATTATAAAATCGATTCCGAGGTCGGGTATCAATTTTTAAGAGTCCCGTTTCAAGCTATTAATGGAGAGCTTGATACACCTGGAGTAGTGGTTCAAATCGGTACACCTTTTCTGTTATCACATAAATATCAAATTGGCTTAGATGATCACGCTCGTATCGGGAATGTGAGTGCATCATTTAACCAGTTTCAGGAGCCGGAGGATAAAGATGCAACCTTCCCAAATGAATATATCGAGAATGGGAAGGAGCTTGTTAAGCAGCTTGAGGATACGCTGCTATAGTTAATGGCTAAAGACAATTAATGAGTCTTCATTCTCGATTGTATAGGTGAGGGGTGGATTTAGTTTCGTTTCCTCTCCTTTTTTTATGCCGATTAATATCGATTCATTTTCTAATAACTCATGGCTGATCGTTCGAAAGGTTTTACCGACATCTTCCCGTTTTACAGGGATGATTTGAAACAGATTTCCTTTTGCTGGATTTAATTCGGAATAAACTTGGGACAATCCGTTTTTTGCTAAATAGCTGCTCATAATAAAGTGACTTGTTAGCTTATACGTTTTGATAATTTCATCAGCACCTGCTCGATTCGCATTATTCGTTTGTTTCTCTGTCAAAACCTCAATGACACAATACAAGCTTGGGTTAACACCTTTTAATGTAAGGAGTATAAGTATTGAATTCATATCAGCGTCATGCTCATTTTTATTTTGGTCAGCAGTAATAATTGCTGCATCTGCATATGTAATATTCGCTTTGGCTAAAACTCGTTCATCTGTCGGATCGCCTTTAACAAAGTAAACATTTTCTATAAGGGGTCCACTTTTTAATGTTTCATCAATTAAGACAATTTGCTTGTAGGGTTTAACGGAATGCAATGAATCGATCATTTCTTTTACCTTTTCGTTCCAGCCGATTAAAATCACATGGTTGCTTCCTTTAAAGGTTAAATCCCCTTCGACATAAGCATGCTGTTTTCGAATCGCTGCTGCTGAAATCGTTGCGAAGTATGCACTAACCATACTAGCTCCGATCAAAATCATAATCATCGCAATGATTCTACCACCAACTGTTTCTGGGGAATAATCACCAAAGCCAACTGTAGAAACCGTAACTAGTGCCCACCAGATTCCATCAAATGTAGAGGGGAATTCTTTCGGTTCAACAAAAGAAATAATTGTGCCAAATACTAGAATGATAAGGATGACGACAAATGAGATTTGAAAATAGAGCGGCCACTTAAGCCATTGAATCATTGTTTTGTTTGATTTTGTCATTAATCTCCATCCTTTCCTTTCTTATTATTCGGTAGGAAGGATAGTACCTCCCGAATAATTGTATTTATTTTTGTTGTAACTTCATCTTTTCCATATACATCAATGGCGCGTTGGATCGTTTCAATCGTTTCATCAGTGAACTCAATTAGTGGCTTATCTTCCTCTGAATCATTATAAAAACCGATAAAAGTATCTAAGCCTTCATTCATTTTATCAATTGCTTCACTTAGCAGTTTTTTTTCATCTTCACTTACTTTCAAGTGACCACCACTTTCCTTGACATCAATCTTTTTCCATTAGTAGTATGTTCAATTCTCTCTATTCTTATTGAGAAGAACTGTTTGTACATCTTAAAATCAAGCAAATATCAATGTCTTCATCCAGTGACGTCTTTCATGTATAGTAATAAATAGATGAAGGTTGACTTATTTCATGAAAAGAGGGAAGTGACATATGCTAATCAAACATGAATTAAAAACAAATAATCACGATGAAATGGTTGAGGTGACTAGTTTAGTTCAAAGAGATGTCAGCGAATCTGGTCTACAAGAAGGTACTGTTCTTATTTATTGTCCACATACAACAGCCGGTATTACGATAAATGAAAATGCAGATCCTGATGTAAAAACAGATATGATTCGCCGCTTCGATGAAGTATATCCATGGGATGATGAAAAGGATTTACATATGGAGGGAAATACGGCAGCACATATGAAGGCCAGTACGGTAGGAGCTTCCCAAGCCGTTATCGTTACAGGAGGAAGATTATTATTAGGTACTTGGCAAGGAATTTATTTTTGTGAATTTGACGGTCCTAGAAGGCGTACATTTTATGTGAAAATTCAAGGAGAATAAGACATGACATAAAGCAGTTGACCCCTCAAATAAATAGGGGTCAATCTTAGCTTTAAGTAAATCTCTCTTTGAAACTAGAGATAAAAGGTAACCTGACCAATCTTCCCGACAATTTCATTTGCTGCAAGGAAGCGGGGAAGAGGCTCCTCTGTAGAGCGAGGTGAAAACTGAAAAAGATAGCGATCATCTAGTCGAGTGACTTGTGATAATAAATACGCAGATTGTGTTGCATATGGCTTGCGTCGTTTATTTAATGCTTCGATCATTTCTTCTGATGTTTTGATTCCGACTCCGTGGCCATAAAACGTTCCATTCCCTAAATCGATTGCGTTTTCTCCACGCCAATATGATTTATTAGGATCAAATTCCGGATTATTAAAGTAGACGCAGTCACCAGGCAAATAATCATTTCCTCTAGTTGTTACAATCGGTAAATCCTCATCAGAACGCCAATCCCTTAAATAAATTCCTTGATACAACCGATCAAATAGACTGTTACCGAATACCTGGAGAACAGCTTTATAAAAGATAATAACGATAGCAGTCGCACATTCAAAGCCATATTGTTTTCCGTTGATAAAAATATCATGGATCGCATTTGATGGCTGAACCCCATTTCTTAATTGAAATCCGCCGGTTCTCGTTAATATCCAATATCGTGCATTACATTTAGAATCCTCGAATACCGTAAACTCCGCCTTGCTTGCGAGTAACTCTTTTGCAGCTTGAATAATCGCTGATCTCAGCTTTAGCGTAAAATGAAAATGCTCGAGATTATAAAAGGAATATGTTGTTTGATAGTTTGCCATTCTGTTAATCATTTCGTTTTCAACTGCTGTATTTGAGGGGGTTTTAAGCTGTAGAGCGTATGCGGCCGTATTTCCAATGAAAATCATCGACTCCCTCCTTTCTCATGCTCTCTAATATATATGGAGGAGAAGGGAGAAAATAGTAATAGAACTTAAACTTTTATAAGAAAGAAAAGCAATTGGCTCCATAGATGTGAGGGGGAATTTTCTATGGAGCTTATGCTTGTCGGGGCTGAACGAGGCGCTTCCGCTTTTCTAATGTCTAGCTGCAGCGCCTAGCCCCTCGAGGTCATAAGTCAAGAAAGAATAGAAGGTAAAGAACACCTTCAATTCTTTCTCGCCTTATGCTTGTCGGGGCTGAACGAGGCGCTTCCGCTTTTCTAATGTCTAGCTGCAGCGCCTAGCCCCTCGAGTCATAAGCCACATCAGAATTGAAGGTAAAGAACACCTTCTATTCTGATGCGTCTTATGCTTGTCGGGGCTAACCAGTCGTTTCCGCTTTTCTTAAACCCGGTAGTTTTCTGGAATTTCTGTTTGTTCAAAGTTTGTTACAAGCTTTTTAAGATTTGTGTGGAGCTCATCTCCTGTGATTGGGAATCCATGACCTGTTATTGCGATTTGTGGTTCCAATGCTTCGATTGCTTTGACAGATGCAAATGCCGCTTGCCAATCGGTTGTGAAATAAGGGGGTGGGCCGTGCATTTCTTGTTTTTGCGTCAACACTTCATATAATGATTCCTGCTCAACATTTGTTATCGCATCGCCAGCAATTAACGCTCTGTCTGAATCTCTGAAAAGTGAAATATGTCCTGGTGTATGTCCTGGTGTTCGGATGTAACGCCAATTTGGAAGTGGAGGGATTTTTCCATCATCACCTAATAGCTGTAAATTAGAGCTAATGTTAATGCTATGTCTTGGAAACATTGGCGACATTTTTGCGACGAGACCTTCCACTTCGTTGTTTGGTGGTGGATAATCCTCTTTTCCAGTTAAGTACGGCTCCTCTAATGGGTGTGCATAAATAGGGACATCCCATTTTTGTAGTAATTGCTCGATTGCACCGACGTGATCGAAATGTCCATGTGTAAGGATGATGTTTGTAAGCTTACATCCCTTACCGAATCTCTTTTCAGCCTCCTGAATAATCATTTCTCCAGAGCCAGGCATACCTGCATCAACTAATATAAATGTATTGCCTTCATTAGGATTCCCGATAAAACAAACATTCACAATTTGGACATTGAAGCAATAAAGATCAGGCATGACCTCGATACCAAGTCCACTCGAAATCGATGTTAATGGCATTTTTTCCAATTCATTTACCTCCAATTTGTCATATCTAAATTAGTATTTCATAAAGTGTTATGGAGTATGACAAGCAATAAAAAGAATGGATAGATTGACAAATACCAATGACCATTTTATAGTTAAACACGTGAATAGTTAAATTGTTTAACTAAAATATGTTTTAAGCATGAGTTATTAAAAATAAAGCCTGAAGTAATAGCAGGCATGTAAGAATAAAAGGAAGGTGGCTCCCTTCGTGGATGAAAAACTGATCGAAGAATTAATTAATCGGTATATTAATGTTTCCTTCTCCGTAACAAAAAGTGGGGAAAATCTTATCAAGGGAATCATTGGGGATTTTATTACGTACGATCAACAGTACACATTGCGCTACATTTACTTACATAAGAGATGCACTTCCACTGAATTAGCGGAAGTTTTTCAGGTGAAGAAAAGTGCAATAACTGCGATTATTAATCGACTTACAGAAAAGGAATTAATTAAACGAACGAGGGATGAATCAGACCGCAGAGTGATTTATTTGACTCTTACAGACAAAGGAATCGAATATTATTCTAAAGCAGAAAAAAATATTCAAAATTTAGTAAAAACATTTATTACGAGTTTCGATGAACAAGAGATTGTTTCTTTCATTGAAACATATGAGAAGCTAAATAACATTTTAACGAATATAAAAGACTGTCAATTGGAGGAATAGTAGTGAATTCGATTATTAAAGGAAAATGGGTTGTCATTGCTGCATGGATTGCCATTGTTATAGGATTGTTTTTGCTTGCACCGAGTATGGCTGATCTTGTAAGGGAAAAAGGGCAAATTAGCGTTCCTCAAGGGTACTCATCCTCACTTGCATCTGAAATATTAGAGGATGTACAAAATCAAGAAAATGCAAAGGATGAAACAGATGTAGCTTTAGTCTTTCATAATGAGAAGGGTCTTACTGAACATGAAATAAGTGAGGCTGAAAAGGCGATTAATTTATTAGAGGATAATAAAGAGCTAGGTGTTTCAAGCATTCTTACTCATTTTCATGAAGAAAGCTTAAAGGATCAGCTAGTTTCAAAAGATGGAAAAACGATCCTAGCTTCTGTTACGGTTACATGGAATGACCGTGAAGCAAAGGAGCTATCTGATTTATTATACGAAACGATAGAGGATGTTGATGTAGACCATTATTACACTAGTGACTGGATGATTGATGAAGATGTCATGAACAGCTCTGAGGAAGGCTTGAAAAAGACAGAGGGAATTACGGTTGTATTCATTCTAGCTGTATTACTTCTAGTTTTCCGCTCTGTGATTGCACCACTTATTCCTCTCATCACAGTTGGGATAACGTATTTGGCATCACAATCAATTGTCGCAATATTGGTCGATAAATTAAACTTTCCGATTTCTAACTTTACGCAAATCTTTTTAGTAGCCGTCTTATTTGGAATCGGAACGGATTATTGTATTTTACTTTTAAGTCGTTTTAAAGAGGAGTTAGCTCATAGAGAGAGCATTACAGAAGCGATTGTTGAGACTTATCGTAACGCTGGTCGCACAGTGTTTTTCAGTGGCTTAGCAGTTATGATCGGGTTTGCTGCAATTGGATTTTCCCAGTTTAAGCTTTATCAATCAGCAGCTGCTGTAGCTGTAGGTGTCGCGGTTTTAATTATTGCCTTATTCACAGTTGTTCCGTTTTTTATGGCTGTCTTAGGAAGCAAAATATTTTGGCCTGCAAAAGGAAAGCTAGAGCATGGTGATAGTAAATTATGGGGTGTTGTCGGGAAATTTTCCCTTTCAAGACCACTTATTGCGCTGCTTATCGTTGCTGCGGTTTCCGTGCCATTTCTTGTGCAATATGATGGTGAGCTATCATATAACTCGCTAGAAGAAATAAGCGGTGATGTAAATTCAATAAAAGCATTTAATGCAATTGCTGAAGGATTTGGACCAGGTGAATCAATGCCAACGCAAATTGTATTAGAAAACGATGAAGCGATGGATTCAACTGAATATATCAGTCTTGCAGAAAATATTTCAAAAGAGCTGGAAAAGGTTGACCTAGTTGATACAGTCCGCTCTGTAACGAGACCGACTGGCGAGAAAATTGAAGATTTCTATGTTTCCAACCAAGCTAAAACATTAGAGGAAGGTCTTGGTGAAGGGAAGGAAGGGCTCGTTGAAATAAGCGATGGCTTAGCAGAGGCAGAAAGTGAATTATCAAAATCATCTCCACAGCTTAAAGAGGCAACAGATGGAATTACTCAATTAATTGATGGAACAACAGAAATTAATTCAGGATTAACAGAAATCCAAACAAACTTAGCGAAAATTGAAGATGGAATCCGCCAAGGCTCAGCAGGAGCAGACGAAATTAAAAAGGGCTTAGCTGATGCAAAGACAGGAGCTCTCAAGCTACAGGAAAATAGCAATTTGCTATTAGGTGGATACAAAGACGTAGCTGCTGGGTTGAACGTATTGAGTGGGGAATATGAGAAGGTTAGTAAAGGCGTTGGTGCGATCTCTACAGCACTTAATAACCTTGATGGTAGTTTTGCTACTCTTGAAAAAAATCCAGAATTCGCACAATTATTAACTGATAAAACATTTGCGCAAACCTATGGCAATATAAAAGGAACTGTACAAAATGTAGGTAAGGAGCAATTACCTGGGGTAGTAGCAGGTTTAAACACGTTAAATCAAAAACTAACGGAAGCAACCACAGGTGTTACGACTGCAAATGAAAACTTTGCAAAATTAATTCAAGGTCAATCACAAATTTCCGATGGTCTCACACAATTAATTGCTGGAATTGAACAACAGCAAGCAGGATTGAATCAATTAGCTGATGGTCAAGGACAAATTGTTAGCAATATGCCTAAGCTTTCTGATGGATTATCTGGTGTTGCAGATGGTCAGAAGCAATTATTAAACGGCTTCGGTGATCTTGATGGGCAAATGAATCAATTAACCGATGGACTTGGCCAAAGCGTTGATGGGTTAAACCAAGTGTCTGCTGGATTAGGCTCTGCACAGCAGTATCTAACAGACCTTTCAAAAACAGATGATTCTACAGGTTTTTATTTACCTGAAGAAGTGTTAGCAAGTGATGAATTTAAAGAATCGTTGGATACGTATCTATCCGCAGACCGTAAAGTGATGACAATTGATGTTATTTTTAAAGCAAACCCATACTCAAATGAGGCTATAAATCAAGTAGATGAGTTAAACGCAGCTATTGAACGAGTAACGAAGGATACGAAGCTTGAAAATGCAAAGGTTGCAATCGGTGGAATAACGAGCACGAATGCTGATTTAAGTACAATGTCAAACAATGATTACACACGTACGGTTGTGTTGATGCTTGTCGGTATCGCGTTTATCCTTGTTTTCTTGTTCAGATCCATTATTATGCCGCTTTACTTGATCGCTTCATTAATTTTAACGTATTACACAGCGATGGGAATTAATGAAGTAATCTTTGTCAATATATTAGGCTATTCAGGAATTAGCTGGGCTGTTCCGTTCTTTGCTTTTGTGATTTTAGTTGCGCTAGGTGTTGATTATAGTATCTTCCTAATGGATCGCTTTAATGAATATAAAGATTTTTCGGTTGGAGAAGCGATGCTGCTCGCGATGAAAAAGATGGGAACTGTTATTATATCTGCGGTTGTCATTTTAGGCGGGACATTTGCAGCGATGATTCCATCTGGGATGCTATCACTTATCCAAATTGCAGCGATTATCTTAACAGGGCTATTGCTGTATGCGTTCATCGTATTACCGTTATTAATTCCAGTAATGGTGAAAAATTTTGGATCCGGAAACTGGTGGCCTTTTAAACGGGCGTAAAGTAGCAATGGTTAATGGGAAAAATTGAGAGATAATACCTATTAGAATATATGGTAAAGGGACTTTTCTATCCTTGCATTCGTTTCCAATTGGTGATAGAATGAAAGTAATTATTTTTGTTCGGATAAGGATGTTAGATGGAAGTTGCTTCAAAAGTTTCCTCCTCTTAAAACGATCGTTGTCTAGCAAGAATAGTAATACATGTGGACATATTCATTCCACACAGGAGGAAAAGCAATGTTAGAAGGTAAAGTAAAATGGTTTAACTCAGAAAAAGGTTTTGGATTTATCGAAGTTGAAGGTCAAGACGATGTATTCGTACACTTCTCTGCTATCCAAGGCGAAGGCTTCAAAACTTTAGAAGAAGGCCAAACAGTAACTTTTGAAGTTGAGCAAGGAGCTCGTGGACCACAAGCTGCTAACGTACAAAAATAAGCTTAACGCTGCATAAGCAGCTCTTATAAAAAGACTCCATTTACGGGGTCTTTTTTTGTGTGGAAAAATATAGATTACTTGATAACCGTTATGTCTAGTAATAATCTGTGTTGTATTAGTCTGAGACTAAGCTGGCGCTTCCGCTTTTCGGGATGTCTAGCTGCAGCGCCTAGCGACGTATAAACTTCACAATCCTCCTTACGATAAGTCAACATCGAATCGCTATCGCTCTTCGTGTTTCCTTTATCTCATACGGATTGCTCCAGTTTATACGTCGCTGAGCAAGGCGCTTCCGCTTTTCG
>NZ_JBQENT010000073.1:0-15094 GCF_052044855.1 Metabacillus sp. 22489 | reverse complement strand
ATCTGGTGACGATGGCGAAGAGGTCACACCCGTTCCCATGCCGAACACGGAAGTTAAGCTCTTCAGCGCCGATGGTAGTTGGGGGACTCCCCCTGTGAGAGTAGGACGTTGCCAGGTAATTGCATTATTCCGCAGTAGCTCAGTGGTAGAGCTATCGGCTGTTAACCGATCGGTCGTAGGTTCGAATCCTACCTGCGGAGCCATTGCTTCCATAGCTCAGTTGGTAGAGCACTTCCATGGTAAGGAAGAGGTCACCGGTTCGAGCCCGGTTGGAAGCTTAGAGAAAAAAGTAATTGGCCCGTTGGTCAAGCGGTTAAGACACCGCCCTTTCACGGCGGTAACACGGGTTCGAATCCCGTACGGGTCACCATTTTATAACATTTGAATATTATAATTCTACTATGGAGGATTAGCTCAGGTGGGAGAGCATCTGCCTTACAAGCAGAGGGTCGGCGGTTCGATCCCGTCATCCTCCACCATATATATTTGTTGAGAAATAAATAACTTTATATACTTAAAATGCCGGTGTAGCTCAATTGGTAGAGCACGATCGAATAAGCTTCGTAGCTGTGCTTCAGCACACAAATCGAGCTGCTGCTTGATTAACCCTACTGAGATTTGGGTGACTGGTTTGAAATGAATACTATATTGTCCTTTTTACTTAATATGCCGGTGTAGCTCAATTGGTAGAGCAACTGACTTGTAATCAGTAGGTTGGGGGTTCAAGTCCTCTCGCCGGCACTGTTTCATCCATGGAGGGGTAGCGAAGTGGCTAAACGCGGCGGACTGTAAATCCGCTCCTTCGGGTTCGGCAGTTCGAATCTGCCCCCCTCCACCATTTAAATATTCATAATTAGATAAACGACGAGAAAATGGGAGCCATTTTGTAAATTGTTTGTCTTTGATTTTGTTTAAAGACAGTTATGAATAATATTTATAAATGTGTTTATAATAAGTTTTACATAACTAGTTAATAATTGACATTTTCAAAAGAGATATTAATGGGCTATAGCCAAGTGGTAAGGCAACGGACTTTGACTCCGTCATTCGTTGGTTCGAATCCAGCTAGCCCAGCCATTTTTAGAGCCATTAGCTCAGTTGGTAGAGCATCTGACTTTTAATCAGAGGGTCGAAGGTTCGAGTCCTTCATGGCTCATTTTTGCGGAAGTAGTTCAGTGGTAGAACACCACCTTGCCAAGGTGGGGGTCGCGGGTTCGAATCCCGTCTTCCGCTCCAAAAACTACTTCTTAATATCGGGGCCTTAGCTCAGCTGGGAGAGCGCCTGCTTTGCACGCAGGAGGTCAGCGGTTCGATCCCGCTAGGCTCCACCATAATTAAATTTAATTACAACATGACATTCAAACCATAATGATAGTTTATGGTTTTTTTATTTGTCTTTAAATATTTTGATGAAATGCAAATGAATAAGTATTCTTTCATATACTATGTCTACCAATAATGTTCTGGTGTTTTGACTTAGTAATTTTCTTCCGATCATTTTTCTCTTTATAATGTTTAGTTATCATAAAAAGGTTCCCTATATACACCAAAATTTGCTAAAATGGAACTATTCGATATTTTTTAATAAAAGACATTTTAAAACAAATTGGGAAATGAACATTTCTTTGTTTAATATAAACTGTACTAAAACAGATTGAAAAAAATAAAAAAATATTGAAACCAAATGAATTTCTAAACGTATATAAAGAGACCCGCAGAGTGCGGAGGTATGGAAAATGGAAACGTTAGTAAAGAAACGAATTAAACAGGTAAGAAAAGGCGACCAGAATGCATTTGCTGAAATTGTAGATCTTTATAAAGATAAAATCTACCAATTATGCTATCGGATGCTTGGTAATGCACATGAGGCAGAGGACATTGCTCAGGAGGCTTTTATTCGTGCATATGTTAATATTCATACTTATGATATGAATAAAAAGTTTTCTACTTGGTTATACAGAATTGCAACAAACCTTTCAATTGACAGAATACGAAAAAAGAAGCCTGATTATTATTTAGATGCAGAAGTGTCTGGTACTGATGGCTTAACAATGTATTCGCAAGTTGCAGCAGATGTAGTTTTACCAGAAGATGAACTTGAAACAATGGAGCTTCAAAATACGATACAAAATGAAATCTTAAAGCTTCCTGATAAATATCGTACTGTTATCGTCCTTAAATATATTGATGAGCTTCCACTTAAGGAGATTAGCGATATATTAGATATTCCAGTAGGGACAGTGAAAACGAGGATTCATAGAGGACGAGAAGCATTAAGGAAGCAATTAAGGCATTTATAATGAGGTGAGATATATGAGCTGTTCTTCAGAAAATGTTCAGCTTTTGCATAGATACATGGATCAAGAGCTAACTAGTGTAGAGGAAGAGAAGCTAAAAGAACATTTACACACTTGTAAAGATTGCTCACAACATTTCCATGAGCTTGAAAAGGCTGTTGCCCTTGTTCAAAGTACATCCCATATTGAAGCTCCGATGGATTTTACACAGGCTGTAATGAACAAACTTCCTAAAGAGAAGAAAAGAGTTTCTTGGAATCGCTGGTTAAAGGGTCATCCATTATTGGCAGCAGCTTCATTGTTTGTCCTTCTGATGACTGGTAGTTTGTTTTCAGCATGGAACGAAGATAAACACTTTAGTGTTTCAAAACAATCTAATCTTGTGGTAGAGAATAGCAAAGTGACTGTCCCTGAAGGAGAGGTTGTTAAGGGAGATGTAACTGTTAAAAATGGAACTCTCTTGATCGAGGGGAAAATTGAAGGAGACGTAACAGTTATAAACGGAGAAAAATATTTAGCCTCAGCAGGGCAAGTGACAGGGGATATTGAGGAAGTTGATGAGATGTTTGAGTGGTTATGGTACCATATAAAATCAATTTCTAAAGATGTCATAAATGTTTTTAGCTAAAAATCCAGGTCATCATTTGGTGGCCTTTTTTACTTTTTTATTTTACTAATGATATAATAAGATGCATGTAATTTAAAATATAGTACAGGAAGAAATAATTCATTAGATAATAAAGCTATTTGCTATCTAATATCCTTATTTTGATTGTGCTTTTTCTACATATAAAGAGTGAAACTCATGGAGGACGAGTGAATGGGATATGAGGACATACCAGTATTACATTACCTCGGCATAGCTGTTGATATTCTCCTTGTATGGTATGTTATTTATAAATTAATTATGGTTGCAAGGGGAACTAAGGCTGTACAGCTATTAAAAGGAATTACAGTAATAATCGTAGTCCGCATGTTAAGTCATTACTTGGGGTTAAAAACATTACAATGGTTGATGGACCAAGCACTAACATGGGGATTTCTAGCCATTATTATCATTTTCCAACCAGAGCTGCGCAGAGCGTTAGAACAGCTAGGTAGAGGGCGATTATTTTCTCGAGGTGGTTTACCTGGAGAAGACAGTTTAGAAGTTACTGTAGAAGCAATCGTGAAAGCAACAGATTACATGGCAAAGCGACGAATCGGTGCTTTGATGACAATTGAGAAAGAGACAGGAATGGGTGACTATATCGAGACGGGGATTCCATTAAATTCATTGATTTCCTCAGAGTTGCTAATAAATATTTTTATTCCTAATACACCGCTACATGACGGTGCTGTGATTATTCAAAAAAATCAAATTGCTGCAGCGGCATGTTATTTACCTCTTTCTGAGAGTCCATTTATCTCGAAGGAACTTGGTACAAGACATCGAGCTGCGTTAGGAATAAGTGAGGTAACGGATAGTCTTACAATCATTGTTTCTGAAGAGACAGGAAATGTATCTGTAGCTAGAAATGGTGAGCTTCACCGCAATTTATCACAGGAAAATTTAAGGGAAATATTAGAAAGAGAGTTAGTTTCAACAACAAAAACTGTTTCCTCAAACCGTTGGCAATGGAGGGGAAAGAAAAATGGATAAGCTATTTGATAATCGTTGGGTAATGAGAATCATAGCGCTATTTTTGGCATTGATGTTATATGCTTCTGTTAACATAGAATCTAACTCAGAAGATAAACAAGGTGCATCAAATGCTGGGGCATCGACGACCGTATTTTCAGATGAGACTACTGTCACAGATGTACCTGTCATCCCATACTTTGATCAAGAAAACCTAGTTGTAACGGGAATACCAGAGTCAGTTGAAGTTAATTTACAGGGAGCAACAGCTTCTATAACAAAGGCAAGACAGCTAAGAGATTTCGAGGTATATGCCGATTTATCAAATCTATCGATTGGTACACACCAAGTAAGGCTTCAATATAAGGATATTGCTGATGATTTAAAGGTTAGCATTAAGCCTTCGGTAATCACAGTTACAATAGAGGAAAAGGTTACAAAGGACTTTGAAGTAGGGGTAGATCTTTTAAATGAAAATCAATTAGAAGAAGGCTACCTGTCAGATAAGCCGATAGTAAGTCCAAAAAGTATTCAAATAACCGCATCAGAGGATATTATTGAGGAAATCTCAAGTGTTAAAGCTAAAGTGGACCTTCAAGGTGGAAATGAAACGATTAATCGAGAGTCAACGATAACTGTTTATGATAGAGAAGGAGAAGTAATACCTGTTGAAGTGGAGCCATCCGTTGTTGATGTTACAGTTCCGATTAAAAGCCCGAGCAGAGATTTACCGTTTAAAATTATTAGGGAGGGCGAGTTGAAGGAAGGCTTGAGCATATCAAGTATCGAATCTGAAACTAAGGAAATTACTGTTTTTGGTCCAGAGGATGTTATCAATAAGCTTGAATTCATTGATGGCATAACTGTCGATTTAAGCAAGATAACAAAGGATACTGTTTTAGAGGTAGATGTGCCATTACCAGAGGGAGTAACGAAAGTGACACCCGAAAAGGTAAAATTAGAAATTAATGTAGATGAACAGGAAGAAAAGGTGTTTTCAGATCAGCCGATTAATGCGGTTAGCTTAACAGATGGAAAGACAGTAGAATTTCTTGACCCAGAAACTGGTGAAATGGATGTAACAATACTAGGAGCACCTAATGTTATAAAGGATATAAAAGAATCTGATGTAGAGCTATATGTCGATCTAACAGACCTAAGTGATGGAGAGCATGAAGTGGAAGTGAAGGTAAATGGTCCGCAAAACATCACGTGGTCATTACAAAAGAAAAAAGTAAAAGTGAAAATATCTTCAGCCTCACAAGGCGTGGAATAAAGGAGCGAAACCAATGGGAAAGTATTTTGGAACAGATGGTGTACGCGGAGTTGCGAATAGTGAACTAACACCGGAATTAGCATTTAAAATTGGCCGATTTGGTGGATATGTTTTAACGAAAGATACAGAAAGACCAAAGGTGATAATCGGTCGTGACACTCGTATTTCAGGGCATATGTTAGAAGGAGCTCTTGTAGCTGGTTTGCTATCTATTGGCGCTGAAGTTATGCGTTTAGGCGTTATTTCAACACCAGGTGTTGCATATTTAACGAAGGCACTAGGAGCTCAAGCTGGTGTTATGATATCAGCTTCCCATAATCCAGTTCAGGATAATGGAATAAAATACTTTGGACCAGATGGTTTTAAACTTTCAGATGAGCAAGAGAACGAAATTGAAGCGTTAATGGATCAAGAAGAAGATACTTTACCAAGACCTATTGGGGAACATTTAGGGCAAGTAAATGATTACTTCGAAGGTGGTCAAAAATATCTTCAATTTTTAAAACAGACAGTGGATGAAGATTTTACTGGTATTCATATTGCGCTAGATTGTGCTCATGGAGCAACTTCATCATTAGCTACTCATTTATTTGCAGACTTAGAAGCGGATGTTTCAACGATGGGGACTTCACCTAATGGTTTAAATATTAATGACGGGGTAGGTTCAACACATCCTGAGGCATTGGCATCCTTTTTAAAGGAAAAGAATGCCGATATTGGTCTTGCTTTTGATGGAGATGGTGACCGTTTGATTGCAGTAGACGAAAATGGTGACATTGTTGATGGTGACCAAATTATGTATATTTGTGCTAAATTCTTAAACAGTGAAGGTCGCCTTAAGAAAAACACAGTAGTTTCAACTGTAATGAGTAACCTAGGCTTTTATAAGGCACTTGAGGAATATGAAATTAAGAGTGTACCAACTGCAGTTGGCGACCGCTACGTTGTCGAGGAAATGAAAGCAAATGATTATAACCTTGGTGGCGAGCAATCGGGACATATTATTTTCTTAGATTATAATACAACCGGTGATGGATTATTAACTGGATTACAGCTAGTTAATATTATGAAACGTACAGGCAAAAAGTTATCAGAATTAGCAAATGAAATGAAAAAATATCCACAATTATTGATCAATGTAAAAGTAACTGATAAACACCGTGTAACAGAAAATGAAAAGGTAAAGGCAGTCATTGAAGAGGTTGAAAAAGAGATGGATGGCAATGGCCGTATTTTAGTTCGTCCATCTGGTACAGAGCCATTAGTACGTGTAATGGCTGAGGCACCAACAGAAGAATTATGTCGTGAATATGTAGACCGAATTGTTTCTGTAGTAAAGGCTGAGATGGGATTAGAATAATGTGAAAGGGCGGGGATTCCCGCCTTTTTTATTAACAAGTTATTTTGTATGATCATATGTTAATTGTGTTAAGAGTTCTTAACAAAAAATGTTTAGGTTGGAAAAGTCATTGACGAAGTAATTTGTTCTGTTGTATCATTAAATTTGTATTTTTGTAAATAGAAAGGTGGGTAGTAGGTTAGATTATTATTAATAATTAAAGCGCCTGAACTAAGTGAACGTAAAAAACTTAGTTGACGAGGATGGAGGTTATCGAAATTTCGGCGGATGCCTCCCGGTTGTTGGTTACAGCCGTAAGTTTTTCCTTAAACCAAAGAGGCAACTTTTTGTACAAAGGGAAAAACGTAGCCTTCCAAAAAATAATGATAAACATGTGTGAGGGGACAGTGAATGTCTCCGATTAAATGACGTCCTGTCCCTTGGAACACCAATGGGAGGAAACGTATATGTGCGGAATAGTAGGATTTATTGGACAACAAGACTCTAAGGATATTTTATTAAAAGGTTTAGAAAAATTAGAGTATCGTGGATATGATTCAGCAGGAATCGCTGTAATGAATAAAGATGGAGTGCATACGTTTAAAGAAAAAGGCCGTATTGCAGAGCTTCGTGAGATCGTAGATGAGAAGGTAGAAGCTCATACTGGAATTGGTCATACACGTTGGGCAACACATGGTGTGCCAAGTCGTGTCAATGCACATCCACATCAAAGTGCTTCTAGTCGTTTTACGATTGTTCATAATGGTGTTATCGAAAACTACGCGATTTTAAAACGTGAATATTTACAAGATGTTCAATTAACTAGTGATACAGATACAGAAGTTGTTGTTCAAGTTATTGATCAATTTGTTGCAAAAGGATTAGAGGTTGAGGAAGCGTTCCGTCAAACGTTATCAATCTTAAAGGGATCTTATGCGATCGCATTATTAGATGAGCAAAACCCTGATATGATTTATGTAGCAAAAAACAAAAGTCCACTTCTTGTAGGTCTTGGTGATGAGTTTAATGTTGTAGCTTCTGATGCAATGGCAATGTTACATGTTACAGACCAATACTTGGAGATTATGGACAAAGAGATGGTCTTCGTTGAACGTACATCTGTTACAATTAAAGATTTACAAGGAAATGTGATTGAACGTGCTCCTTACAAAGCTGAGCTTGACGCAAGCGACATTGAAAAGGGCACATATCCTCATTACATGTTGAAAGAAATTGACGAGCAACCAGTCGTTATTAGACGAATCGTTGAAAAGTATCGCAATGAAAATGGTGGATTAACAGTTGATAAAGAAATTATCGATGCTGTCAATAGTTCAGACCGTATTTATATCATTGCAGCAGGAACAAGCTATCATGCTGGATTAGTAGGAAAACAATTTATTGAAGGTTGGGCGAAAATCCCAGTTGAGGTTCATATCGCAAGTGAATTCTCATACAATATGCCATTACTTTCTGCTAAACCATTATTTATCTTTATTTCACAAAGTGGTGAAACAGCAGATAGCCGTGCAGTTCTTGTACAAATTAAAGAGCTTGGTCATAAGGCATTAACAATTACAAACGTTCCAGGATCTACTTTATCACGTGAAGCTGATTTCACTATGCTTTTACATGCTGGTCCTGAAATTGCCGTTGCTTCAACAAAGGCATACACTGCACAATTAGCTGTATTATCAATTTTAGCGGCTGTAGCAGCGAATGGAAAAGGTCAATCTTTAGAATTTGACTTAACAAAAGAACTAGGTATTATCGCAAATGCTATGGATGTTCTTTGTGGTCAAAAAGAAGAAATGGAAGCAATTGCTACGGAATATTTATCAACAACAAGAAATGCCTTCTTTATCGGTCGTTCTGTTGACTATTATGTCGGCCTTGAAGGTGCATTGAAGTTAAAAGAAATTTCTTATATTCAAGCTGAAGGTTTCGCTGGAGGCGAGCTTAAGCACGGAACAATTGCCTTAATTGAAAATGGAACACCAATCATCGCTCTATCAACTCAAGAGCATGTTAACTTAAGCATTCGCGGTAACGTAAAAGAAGTTGTTGCACGTGGGGCAAACCCATGTATCATTTCTATGAAGGGTCTTGAAGAAGAGGATGACCGTTTCGTTCTTCCAAGTATTCAAGCCGAGTTAGCTCCATTAGTTGCTGTTGTACCACTTCAACTTATTTCTTACTACGCAGCATTACACCGTGGCTGTGATGTTGATAAACCACGTAATCTTGCTAAGAGTGTTACGGTAGAGTAAGAAGAAACGCAGTGAAAGCTTTATTTGTATGTATGGAAAAAAGTCATTCATAAGGAAAAATATCGTTCACAAGAAAAAAATCCGTTCATATGGAAAAAAAACGTTCAGATGATAGCATTCCTTGTTGAAAAAAAGATAAAATGGACATCTGTAAAAAACTAAGAGCTACATCAAACAAGGACCCCAACTTAAATTAGTTTGGGTCCTTTTTATAGTAAAGGATTGGTGAGCTAATTTTGTATGTGGACTATGTAGATAATTTAATTAGAACAATAAAAAATATGAGCGAGAACGACTATATTTTTTTTGAGAAAACTGCTTATGAATACCATATAAAATATTTAAAGAATGAACGACTTAGAAGAGCAGATTTTAAAATCCAACTCGAAAAGTTTCTCAGTGAGGAAACAATAAAGATTTCATTCCAAAATCATAATTCTTATATGTATGCCTTAGATCAAATGTACGATAATGGAATAACTGACTCACTCCTTTATGCAAGAAAGGGAAAAAAATCTGTTACTTGGAGGCAGTTATTTTTGAGAGCAACTACTGATGTAGCATTACCCAAAAATTTAAAACCCGAGAATTTAGATGAAATAAATACGAGAACATTAAAAAGTATTTTTCAAAAGCTAATTAGTGCCTGTGCACATAATGACAAAGATGTAACTGGAAAGAGGTTACGGACTATAGATGAGTTTCTTAACATTACCTTTAATAGGGAATAAAGAATAAATGCATTAATTAAACCTTTATTCGTTACTTTTGAACTTGAGGGACTGTAATTAGTATAAGATGCTCCTCAGCTAATTTTTTAATGAATGCCGAACTTTTGAGATACTCAGGAGGACAATGAAAGCTTAGTTCTTAACTGACGGCAATGGATTTTCATAGAAGTAAAATATATGTACATTTCCTTCCTTTATCGAAGTAAAATTAATTAAACAAATTATACAGTTGAACAATTACTTATTTAACAGAAACTGCCATTATAATGGCCTGGCTCTATAAAACCAGGCTTTTTTTAATTACTGTTATACTTGAAAATGGCTATTTTGTATGAGAGGGGTGAGAATAAGTAGGTGTTAATATTAGGATAATAATGTAAAATATTCATAGATATCTTTATAAGGAGAATTCTATTTATGGATAGAGATGATAAATATCTAGCAAGAATAATGTTTCAGAATAAAATATATTCAAGTGATGGCCAAAATTTTGAAGATCTATTTACAAAAATTATGGGGTATAGGCATAAAGACTTCAGAGCAGTAAAACCTTAAGGTAGATTAGGAGATATGAAAAATGACGGGTATATTTTAGAAAACGGTCAATTTTACCAAGTTTATGGGCCTGAAAATATATCAAATAGTATTGATAATGCTATTTCTAAACTAGAGGAAGACTTTGAAGGGCTTATAAATAAGTGGTCAGATGTTGTAGAAATTAAGGAATTCAATTATGTGGTAAATGATAAGTATAAAGGTGCCTACGTAGAAGTACATAAAAAATTATTAAAGCTACAAGATATTATAGATACTCTTGGGGAGAGTAGAAAAATAAAAACAGGATTAATTGTAGCGAGGAACTTAGAAAATATATTATTTGAATTAAATGAAGACGATATAATAGCGATTGTCGGTTTAATACCGAGAACATATTCAATTTATAACGTGGATTATGATTGTTTAAATGACATAATACAACATATTTTAAATCTCCCTTCAAAAAACTATATAGAGGATGATTTATTTGTTCCAGATTTTAATGAGAAAATAAAATTCAATAGCTTAAGTAAAATCATCGAGAGAAGATTAGATGCAGCAGCAATCAACTATGGTGATGTTGAAACATATTTTAAATATCAAGGAGACTTTCTTAGAGATGAGGTAAAGAATAAATTTGTTGACTTATATGACGAGTCCAAAAAAATAATTAAGGAAGGCGAAGTGAATTTTTCAGATCGAAGGTATATGTATATATTAGATAAATGTATGCCTAAAAACAGTAACAATTCTATACAACAAGCAACGGAATGCTTAATGGCATTTTACTTTGAAAGTTGTGATATATTTGAACAGCCTATCTTAGAGGAGGTTGAAAAATAATGATTCTACCTCAAAAACACATAAAGTTATCAGAATCTATATTTGCTATGGGGGCAATAATCCTTAGTTTACTTCATAATCATAAGTCAATAGGTATAGATGAATTATGGGAAAAATTAATGGGTAAAAATCGTAAGGATAAAATAATTGATAATTATTCCTTTGATAAGTTTATAATCTCATTAGATTATTTATTTACAATAGGTGTTATAGATATTAATGAGAATGGAGGTCTTATAAAATGTATTTAAGAAAGCTTAGTGCAAATAATCCAGGCTTCCATACAATTTACTTTAAAGATGGACTAAACTTTATTGTTGGGAAAAGAGAGAATCCAGAAGAGAAGGATTTGAAAAATACCTATAATGGGGTTGGAAAGTCGTTAGCTATTGAACTAATTCATTTTTGTTTAGGTAGTAAGAAAATTGATGTTTTTAAGGAAAACTTAGAGGGCTGGATTTTTACTTTAGAATTTAACCTAAATGGAGAAGAATATATTGTCTCTAGAAATTGTTCTGAACAAAATAATGTAATATTAAATGGTAAAAAGGTCAGCGTTGGAAAATATACAGATCTTTTATTGGAGAAAGTATTTTGTTTTGAAAAGGATAATAAAATTAAGTATCTCACATTTAGAAGTTTAATTTCACGTTTTATAAGGAGAAATAAGTCAAGTTATACGAAATATGATAAGTATCAAGATAAGGAAACAGACTATGCAAAACTAATAAACAATGCATTTTTATTAGGTTTAGATGTTAATCTAATTGAAACAAAGATGTTATTAAAAAAGAGCATTGATGAATTGGATAAAAATAAAAAAATAGTGGAGAAAGACCCAATACTAAAAGAGTACTTTATTGGTAATGAGGATTTAGATTTTGAAATAATTGATTTAAAAGACGAAGTAAAGGAATTAGAGAATAAAGTAAAAGAATTTAAAGTTGCAGAAAACTATCGGAATATTCAAGAAGAAGCTGATATCCTTTCATATGAGATAAGGGAAATTAGAAATAAAATTAGCCTTAGTGAAAATTCAATTAGAAAAATAGAGAAAAGCATAAGTATAAAACCTGAAATTGAATTAGATAAGATAATTGAAATGTATGGTGAAGCCAAATTACTCTTTGAAGACAAAGTTAAAAAGAAACTCAATGAAGTTACTGATTTTCATAATAAATTACTCTTAAACAGAAAAGAACGGTTGGAAAAGCAGAAAGAAACTTTTGAAAAGGCTAAAGAAGATTTACAGGCAGAAATAATTGCAAAAGGTATTGAATTAGATAAAAAAATGAAGTTTCTTGGAGGATATGGTGCCCTTGAAGAGTATAATGCATTATATACTAAATTAAATACCTTAAGAAATAAATTAGAAAAGGCAACGGATTATAAGAATTTAATAGAAACTTATGATGATAGAGCTGCACAGGCTAATATAGATATAGAAAAACAAAAATTAGAAGCCAGTAAATATTTAAAAGAACATAAAGAGATGCTTGAAGATATAATGGCCACCTTTAGGTACTATTCAAAGGCTTTTTATAAGAATAAAGCAAGCGGTTTAGATATTAAAATAAACGATGGTCTTAATCAGATAAGATTTGATATTAATGCAAAAATTACTGGAGATTCTTCTGACGGAATAAGTGAAGTGTGTATTTTCTGTTTTGATATGACTTTATTAAAGCTAAAAAAACATAATGTTAACTTTCTTTTCCACGATAGTAGACTATTTTCTAATATGGATCCGAGACAGAGGTTATCTTTACTAAAAATAGTTGATGAGGAAACAAAGAATGGGAAAATTCAATATATCTCATCAATTAATGAAGATATGATTTCTACTATTAGAGATGTTACAAATGAAGAAGAATATCAACATTATAAAAAATTAATAGATCAGAATACAATTCTAACACTGACTGATAAATCAGATGAAGATAAACTATTAGGTATGACAATAGATTTACCATATGACAAATAAAGAAGGTTCTTTAAACAACTCAGACGCACTACTAAAGTTAGGAAGTGCGTCAATTTTATGTGAAGATGCTCTTTTCTTTTTTTACTGTGCATTTTAAGTCTAAAAGGTTACTGTAATGGTTATAGTCTTTTTTAATGACATAGTATTTAAAGAGCTGAATAAAAAGAAAAAATCACTACCCAATTGGATAATGACTTTTTCGTTAGGTTAGCACTACTTAGAAACTAAGTGGCTAAATATTAGTAGGTTGCCACTCCCTCAAAATAAGGTGGGCTGTTATAGTTTCAACTTAATTAAATTATATATCCATTAGAAATTACTGTCAATAATTATAGAGGAGCTTTTATTGCTTCAGCATAATTTTTTTCTAATTCAGAGTTAATTTTAAGTTGCTCTTTTAACTTTTTATTTAACTCAGAGCTGATCTTAAGTTGTTCTTTTAGCTTTTCATCTAATTCAGAGCTGATTTTAAGTTGTTCTTTTAGCTTTTCATCTAATTCAGAGTTAACCTTAAGTTGTTCTTTTAGCTTTTCATCTAATTCTGAATTAATTCTAAGTTCACCATTTAATTTTTTATTTATATCTTTAACACCCTGGGAAACAAAAGGCGAAACAAGCCAACCTAACTGAGCATCTATAAGATCTAATAAATTTGAATTAGTCGAAGATAAGAAATTAAATCCATAACGAAGATTTACTTTACCTACCTCAGTTGGATTAACTATGTAGTCTTTAACATTACAGTTCAGATAAGATCTAACTCTATTTTTAGATATTCCCCGTATATGATGAAGATTTATAAGAGTATCATTTAAAAAAATCCTTCCATCTCCTTGACACTTAATTATTGCTGGATTCATATCAGATCCCAAAATATTACCATCATCAGAGGTAGTAGGAACAACGATTAACATCCGTTCAAAGTTATAAAGAACTATAGCTGGGTGCGGAAAGGCAAGTTCGCGGTCCAGTCCTACACCAAAGTCAATAGAAACTTTTTCTCCTCTTTTATAATCTCTCGTGGGTAATCCTTTATCATAACTATCATACTGTGGCCCAAACAAACTATATTCATTCCACAAATCTTGAAATATTAAATGGGGAATTCCATTTTTGAGCTTACTTTCCTCTACTAATTGAGTAGTTGCATTTAATACAGAGGCTAAATGCGGTTTAGTTACTGTATTATTTTTCATTTTTTTATGTTTTTTAATTCTATGCTTCTTAAGACTTTCTAAATTGTTTTTATCTGTCTGGCTAATTGAGATAACAATCTCCCCCTTTACCCTTTTATGGTAATAATTATACATAAAATACGATAAAAGGGGTAGAATTCGACAAGTTTTTATTATTTAGAATCATATGAGTTGTAAGCTTGTGGATTTGTTGATTCAAAGTAGCGTTTTTCTTTTAACTAACGGGTAGGTTAATTGAACAATAATATTTTATTAATTTAGATTAAACTTGTTTGAAGAACAACCTATGCAATTTAATATTTTATTGCCAACTATATCCGTTACTCCGGATTTTTACCCATTTGGAAAATTATGATAGTCCAAGTTTATTATAGGTGGCATCTGTTGAGAATAAGCCGCTTCAACATTCATCTTACTATCAGTTGTATAGAGTCATTTTAGTGACTTATTTGGTTTTGAAATTGAAACCAACTCAAATAATGGCAGAGCTATTTTATAGCCACACCATTAAATCGGTTTATCCACCACTTTGAACGATTCTGATAACTATTAAGAATGTCATTGTGAAAAAGTAAATCCCTCTTTGTGCATTCTTTTAGATACTTCTTTAAATGCTGGTTCACTTATAGAATAAGGAAGCCATTGAGTTAACGAACAAATCTATAAGATGGTATTGGTCTTATGTGCTTAACACTTTATGATGATATTCAACAAAAATTTACAAAAATGTTGTATATATACGTTAGAAATATAGAACTATATTGTTTATAAACAACCAGAAAAAATAAAAGGAATTGAAAAAGTTATCCCCTAGAATTAAATTTTTTAGTCCTTTTTTATATTTTTATATATATTCAAAAAAAGTAAAATTCTCCATTGGGTGTGTATTGCAAAATAGAAGTGCAGACCTTTGCAAGAGAAAAATGCAAAGTCCTGCACTTTATTTGATAGGTGCATAAAAAAAGACTTGCCAGTCACCCCAAGTCCCACTACATTAATT
>NZ_JBQENT010000072.1:0-15142 GCF_052044855.1 Metabacillus sp. 22489 | reverse complement strand
AGTATTATTGTTTCTTGTCATCATTATCCATCACCTCTAAAATATCTATTAATAAATATTTTAAATAAAAAAAGACTGTATGCAAACTCGATTTTATCGAGTTTGTCTACAGTCTGAAAGGACCATTCGGTCCTTTTTATTTTTTCTCGTTTGGTAAAATTAAAACTTCTACACGTCTATTTTTTTCTCTGCCTTCTGCTGTATCATTTGAAGCGACTGGTCTAAACTCACCAAAGCCTTCTGCACTAAAAACACTTGGATCTAATTTCTTATTCTCAATTAATATACTTATAAAATTGACAGCACGCTTAGCACTTAAATCCAAATTTGAATCAAATGCTGAATTATTAATAGGAACATTATCTGTATGTCCACTTACAGTAATATTACGTGGAGGATTCATAACAAGTAATTCAGATATTTCCTTTGCAAGATGCTTATCTTTTTCGCGAATTTCAGCACTTCCTGAATCAAAGAAAATTTCATCTAAAATCGTAATTAATAAGCCATCTTCTGTAAGTGTTGTCTGCAATTGGTTACCAAGCTTTTTTTCATCAATATACGAATCAACTTTTTCTTTAATTTCTGCTAACTTTTCTTGCTCGAGTTGTTTTAGCTCTTCTTCAGTTGCTTCAGTAGACTTTTTTTCTTGTACATCAAGCTGTTCCATTTCCCCTGTCTCAGTAGGGCTTGGAAATTCTAAAACACCTGTTCCTCCAGAAAAGCTTGTATTAAATGCTTTCGCAATTTCATGGAATTTTTTTGCGTCAACATTGCTTGCTGCAAATAAGACAATAAAAAGGGCAAGGAGTAATGTTAAAATATCCGCATATGGGACAAGCCAAGACTCGTCCATATGCTCATCATGATGTTGCTTTTTCTTTTTTTTAGCCATTTATACTCTCTCCCTCAGAAACTGAAGAGTTCATTTTCATTCGTTCACTAACAGGTAAGTATGTTGCAAGCTTTTGTTCAATCGCTTTTGGTGCTTGTCCTTCTAATACGGATAGAACACCTTCAATCATTACTTCTTTCACTTTTACTTCTTGTTTAGATTTACGCTTTAATTTATTGGCGAACGGATGCCAGATAACATATCCTGTGAATATCCCCATCATTGTCGCGATAAAAGCTGCTGCAATTGCTTCTCCAAGTGCTGCTGTATCATCCATATGAGATAAGGCAGCAATTAAACCAACAACCGCTCCTAAAACCCCAAGTGTTGGAGCATATGTACCAGCTTGTGAGAAGATGGTTGCATTTGCTTGATGACGTTCTTCCATAGCTTCAATTTCTTCACTCATAACATCGCGTATGAAATCTGCATTTTGCCCATCAACTGCCATGAGTAAACCATTTTTTAAAAAGGGATCTTCAATATCTGCAAGCTTTGCTTCAAGTGCAAGTAGTCCTTCTTTACGAGCAACTTGTGCCCAATCTGAGAATAAAGGTATTAGCTCTTGGATCGTTGGAACCTTTGTTTCTTTAAATAAAATACCGAACAACTTAGGTACCTTTTTAATGTCACTTGTTGGGAAAGCAATGGTTACAGCAGAAATCGTACCTAAAATAATAATAAGTAGAGCAGGTATGTTTAATAGATTTGAGGGATGTACCCCTTTAAGAGTCATACCAACTCCAACTGCGATTATCGCAAGTATTAATCCAATTATTGACGTTTTATCCATCGTAAATCACCATATTTCCTATTTATTTTCTTATTTATTATATCGGAGAGTTCTTTAATATTTTTAGAGGTTTCTTTGAAGTTCTTTAGATTTAACTAAAATTTTCGTAAAAAAACTATCCCATGGTCTAAACCTTACGAGATAGTTTGAAGAAAAGATATGGATGAACAGTTAGAGGGAATAAAATAATGCGGAAATTCCTAAGTAGTAGATTGGAAGAAAGGTGACGATAACATTTCCATAGAAAAATAAACGAGAGTAGAAGGTAATTTTTTCTTCGTAGGCTATTGAGGCTAAGAGAGCTCCAAATAAACTTGTTCCGACAAATAATATAAGACCAAAAATCTCCCCGAGTCTTTCTTGATAGAAAATAAAACCAAATGCAGTACCGTTAAAAATTAAAAGGGAAAGGGAGATAAATAAATATATGTTTCCAAATTTTATCATTGTATACACCTCACCACATGTATATGTGAATGAGTAGGTAACGATGACAGCGAAAACGGGAGATATAACAAATTCTATATCTCCGCATTGCCTAACTTTCTATTAAATTATCTATTTTTTAACATTTTATTATATGTAGAATTGTTGCAAATAATAAACAAATTAGCGTTAGTTGGGATTACTCTATCAAGTGAATTGATTATTGATAGGTCGTTTCCATCAGAAATTAATAATGCTCCCATTTCCGATAGGTCCTTCCTTGCATCTGCATATGTGACCCATTCTTGTTTTTTAGGAATCGAATATAAATCATATCCTTTATCACTAGTTAATTGCCGAATAACCTCACTTGATCCGTTAAATAAAATTGACCGTGCAGCAAGATTTCCTGCTGTGTCATTTGCGGTAATAAATTCCTCAACATTAGCGTGAACAAATGCTTGAATATGTTTTGAATCGGCAACTTCGCAAATCGTATAAATATTTTGTTTGAATTCTTTACCGATTCCTTCAATTATAGATGCGATGAGTAAGGTTTGCCCGTCTGCCTGTGAAGTAGATAACGTACCATCAGGTGAAAAGACCATAACAGATTTTGCATACAGGACATTTGCTTGCTTTAAAATCTCGACATTTGCCGGATCTCCTTTAACGAACTCTACTTGTTCATGGAGTATTGGAATTTTTGCAAGTTTTTCATCAATGATAACGATACGAATGTCTTTAAATGTTTTTATAAGCTCTTCCAATGCGATTTCTGCCTTTTTCGTCCAATTAATCATGATAATATGTTGTTCAGTTGTAATTTTCAAGCGTCCTTCCTCCTGTAGCTTTTTCCGAATACTAATTGAATCGATGACTTTCCCAATAAAAATCGTCATTAAACCAATTCCAACTATGTAAAGAAGCATCGCAAATAATTTACCAGGAACAGTTGTAGGAGATACATCACCGTATCCAACAGTAACAACAGTTGTCATTGTCCACCATAATCCTTCAAAAGGACTTGTAAATGTTTCTGGCTCTAAAAAATATATGATATAACTGCTAGAAAAAACTAAGGTTAAAGTGGAAAAAATAAGAAGCCAATGGTTCATTTTAATTGCTCGAAGGAAAATTCGTCTAATGATGATCATATCATTACCCTTTCTTGGGGACAGTCCCTCATGATTGATATGTTGTAAATTTTACCATACTATTTGTTTGATTAGTGAAAAAAAGGTGTCTCACTGTTTTGAGACACCTTATATATTTATGAGATTTTCCTTTTGTCATATTAATTGTTTTTTACGACAATGATTTCATTTTCTTTTACATCAACAAGTACGGATGAGATTTCATCTTCATCAAGAAGTAAATCTGTTAGCTTATCTTCAACATGTTCTTGAATAGCACGGCGAAGTGGTCTAGCACCAAATGACGGATGGTAGCCGAGTTCAGCAAGCTTTTCCTTCGCATTCGTTGTTACTTCAAGTGCAATATGTTGCTCAGCTAGTGTATGCTCTAACTCTTTAAGCATAAGTGTGACGATTTTTAACAAATCATCTTTCTCAAGTGAAGAGAATTCAATAATGTTATCAAAGCGATTTAGAAATTCTGGTTTAAAGAAAGAACCTAATGATTGTAAAAGATGACTTTCCTCAACAGCTGTATTTGCTTGTGTATTAAAGCCAACTTTAATTTGTTTATCTGTTACACCTGCATTGCTTGTCATAATAATTACTGTATCTTTAAAGCTAACTGTTCGTCCTTGACTATCTGTTAAACGGCCATCTTCAAGAATTTGCAGGAACATATGCTGAACGTCAGGATGAGCCTTTTCAATCTCATCTAATAAAATGATGCTATAAGGATTTCTGCGAACCTTTTCAGTAAGCTGACCAGCTTCATCATGACCAACATATCCTGGAGGAGCACCAATTATTTTTGATACAGCATGTTTCTCCATATATTCACTCATATCTAAGCGAATCATGGCATCTTTTGAACCGAATAATTCTTCAGCTAAGGTTTTTGTTAATTCGGTTTTCCCAACACCAGTTGGTCCAACAAAGAGAAATGAGCCAATTGGTCTTGTTTTAGACTTTAAGCCAGCACGGCTTCTTCTAATTGCTTTTGCCACTTTTGTTACCGCATCTTTTTGACCGATAACCTTTTTAGAGAGATTTTCTACTAAATGCTTTAGCTTAGATTGTTCATTTTCTTGAAGCTTTCCAACAGGAATACCAGTTTTCTTTTCTATGATAGCTTGAATGTCTTCTACATCTACTATCAGTTTTTCTGTAGTCGCTTCTTGGTTTAGTTGTGCTTCTAGACGAATTTCTTCATCTCTTAATTTAGCAGCTTTTTCATAATCTTCTTTTTCGGTTGCTTCTTGCTTTTGTTTCATAATTTGTGCAAGTCGTTGTTTTAGTTCTTCATTGCTTACTTGTACGATGTGTAAATTCTTTTTAGAGCCGGCCTCATCAAGTAGGTCAATTGCTTTATCAGGTAAGAAACGATCTTGGATATATCTTTGTGATAATGTGACACATGCTTCGATCGCCTCAGGTGTATATGATACATGGTGATATGCCTCATATTTGTCTTGAATTCCTTTTAAAATGTCAATTGCTTTTTCAACTGATGGCTCATGGACGGTAACAGGCTGGAAACGTCGTTCTAATGCTGCATCCTTTTCAATTGTGCGATATTCCTTTAACGTTGTCGCACCAACGACTTGAAGCTCACCACGGGCAAGAGCTGGTTTTAAAATATTGCCTGCATCCATAGAACCCTCTGCTGAACCTGCACCAACTAATTGATGAATCTCATCAATGAAAAGGATAATATTTTTCTTTTGCTGGAGCTCTTGAATGATTTTTTTCATTCTTTCCTCAAATTGACCTCTTATTCCTGTGCTTGCAACTAAAGAAGCGACATCTAATAAATATACTTCTTTATTTGTTAGTTTTGCTGGCACTGTCCCGTTTGCAATTTTTAAGGCAAGACCTTCGATAATCGCTGTTTTACCGACACCTGGCTCACCAATAAGGACAGGGTTATTTTTGTTGCGACGATTTAATATTTCAATGACTCGTTCAACTTCCTCATCACGGCCAATAACAGGATCGATCAGACCTGCACGAGCAGCTTGTGTTAGATTACGACCAAGCTGATCAAGAATACCTCCACCACCATTTTTCTGAGGTTGTGCTTGAGTTTGTTGATTAAAAGGAGCATTTGCTTGGAATCCTTTAAATAATTCGTCAAATGGAAATGAAGAAAATCCATTTGCAAATCCAGTTGGAATTGATTGTTTATATGCTGCATAACAGTCGTGACATAATGCAGCCTCTGTTTTTTTATTATTTAATTGCAAGTTTAAGTGAATTGTAGCCTTATTCATTTGACATTTTTCACACATCATCGAAAACCATCCCTTTCTTTTTAAAAATTTCCAATTAGTTACGCTTAAAGATTAAAATGAATCCTCAAAGCTTTGACTAAGTTTGACCAATGTGTGATAAAAAGAAGCGGTCAATTTGACCATCTTTGACTATAGTATACTTTGACCTTTTTTGACTTTCAAGTATTTTGCCTATGATAAGAAAGATGTAATTTTTTCCATACCGGGAAGAGAAAGAGCATTATCTGAGTATTCCTTCATATAATGATACAAGCTTTGTTTACGATTAGAGAGGTGTACATAATATGAAGAAATGGATATCTTCAATACAAGTTGCAGCAGTATATGTCGGAACAGTAGTAGGTGCTGGTTTTGCAACTGGAAGGGAAATTGTTGAGTTTTTCACTAAACATGGAATATATGGACTTGCAGGGATTTTTTTAGCGGGAATACTTTTTATAAAACTAGGAACGAAAATGTTAATTTTATCAAAGAGAATTCAAGCAAATTCTTATCAAGATTTAATGACGTATTTATTCGGCAAACAGTTCGGCGGGATTGTGAATCTTTTTATGATGCTAGTGTTATTCGGATTAACATCTATTATGCTTTCCGGAGCGGGAGCAATCTTTAAAGAACAATTAGGATTATCAGTAAGAATCGGTGTAATCGTCACAATTTTGCTAACAATATTAGTGATGGCGTTTGGTATCAAAGGGTTGTTTAGTGTCAATATCATAGTAGTCCCGATGTTAATTACATTTAGTATCTTCCTTGCTTTTCAATCATTTTCCATCGAATCAATTCTACTTTTACCACATGAAGAGTCGAGTTCTGTTAAATGGATTATATCAGCATTTTCATATGCCGCTTTTAATATTACAATGGCATCAGCTGTTCTTGTTCCATTAGCTAAAGAGATTAATGATGAGCAAGTATTAAAAAGAGGAGGGTTCCTTGGGGGGGTATTTTTAATGATTGTTTTAATAAGCAGTCATTTTGCACTATCAAGCTTACCACATTTAACACAATATGATATTCCAATGGCAGAAGTAATGAAAACGACGTTCTTTGCTATTTATTTCATTTATATTGCAGTTATTTATGGCGAGGTATTTACATCAGTTATTGGAAATTTGTACGGGCTTGAAAAACAAATAAACTCGTACTTTAAAATACCAGGAATGACGATAATATGTGGGATATTATGTATCGCTGCGTTTATTAGCAAAATCGGCTATAGTTCATTAATTACATTATTATATCCAATTTTCGGGTATGTTTGTTTAGGAGCACTTATTTTGTTATTAGTGAAAAAATTACCTACTGAATGATGCTTGTCAGAAAATATAGGCGTATTGAATGGAAAAGAGTTGATACTATTCTCATGGACAGAGGACTATATTCCAACATTTATAAATCAAATTGAGAGAAAAGTAGTCTAGAAAATTATCTTTCTTTCATTCTCAAACATTTATTTGAAGCTTTAATCATTCATTTATGCTCGTAAAACGCGATATTTTACCGAAAAAGGTATTTTTAGTCAGATTTTCACATATTTATTTAAAAAATCGAGTAAGGGTAAAGTTTGACGGTAATGTTTCATTCGTATTATTATTAAACTAATACAATCTGTGGGGTGATAATATGGGGCAGAGTTAAAAATGAATAGACTAATAGCATCCCTTATTGTACTCCAAGCGGACGCTAATACTAGTCAAAACCTATAAGAAGAACGACAGGAAAGATAAATATGATATAACTCTCAGGAGGTGACTCCTTTTCCGTCACTGACGGAGTAAGGAAGCTTATTTGGACATAGTGAATTTGTTGCTTGTTGCAATTTTAATCGCTCTTACGGGTTTTTTCGTTGCTTCTGAATTTGCAATCATTAAAATTAGGAGCTCTCGTATTGACCAATTAATTGCAGAAGGAAACAAAAAGGCAAGTGCGACAAAAAAGGTTATAGATAATTTAGATGAATATTTGTCGGCTTGTCAGCTAGGAATTACAATTACAGCATTAGGATTAGGGTGGCTTGGTGAACCGACGATTGAGCATTTATTAGCACCAGTTTTTGAACAATTACACATGCCTGGGTCTATTTCAACTGTTCTTTCGTTTGTTATCGCATTTTCAACGATTACCTTCCTTCATGTTGTAGTAGGTGAATTAGCACCGAAAACAGTTGCGATACAAAAGGCTGAAGCGATTAGTATTTGGTTTTCTAAACCGTTAATGGCCTTCTATCGTATTATGTACCCGTTTATTTGGGCTTTAAACGGGTCGGCTCGATTTATAACTGGAATTTTTGGCTTAAAGCCTGTTTCAGAGCATGAGCTAGCACATAGTGAAGAGGAACTAAGAATTATTTTATCGGAAAGCTACAAAAGTGGTGAAATTAACCAATCTGAATTTAAATATGTGAACAAAATCTTTGAATTTGATAACCGTATTGCAAAAGAAATTATGGTGCCAAGAACCGAAATTGTTTCATTATCAATCGATGCGCCAATTCAAGAGCAATTAGAAATTATTAAAGATGAAAAGTATACACGTTATCCAATTGTCGATGGCGATAAAGACCATATTATCGGTGTCGTAAATATTAAAGAAATTTTCACAGATCTTATCCACTTTGATAAGCAAAAACCATTTTCAATCGAACAGTATATAAGGCCGATTATTCAAGTAATTGAATCGATACCAATTCATGAGTTACTCGTCAAAATGCAAAAGGAACGTATCCATATGGCGGTCCTAATTGATGAATATGGTGGAACGGCAGGACTTGTAACAGTTGAAGATATTCTTGAGGAAATTGTTGGCGAAATTCGCGATGAATTTGATGCTGATGAGGTACCTCTTATTCAGAAGATAAATGATGCGAAATATATTGTTGATGGTAAGGTTCTTGTTAGTGAAATCAATGAGTTGTTTAATTTATCAATCGATGATACTGATGTCGATACGATTGGTGGATGGGTATTAACAGAGCATTATGATATAAAAACTGGAGGCTTTGTTGAATTTGGTTCACTAACCTTCAAAGTTACCGAGATGGAAAATCATCATATTCGCTATTTAGAAATTACAAAAATGCAAAAAGAAGCATTACCTAACCCGGCGTTATTAGAAAAGAAAATTGCAACTTCTTAAGGACTTACTATTATGTAAGTCCTTTTTTAGTACGATTAATTTTCAGTATCGAATGTGATTTTGTAAAGTGACTTTTAAGAATTGTTATCTAGATATACATAAAAGGGTTGCTTTCTGATGAACAAACCTTCACAATGAAAAGGATATCCAATATTATTAGGTCGTAGGTGATGACAATTATTAAAGTTAAAACATCTCCACTAAGTGGAGGGGAATTTAATCGTGGTGTTTTTGCAACAATTGATATTGAAAAAGGTACGCTTATTCATGAAGCGCCAGTAATACCATACCCAAATAGGGATCATGTATATATTGAGAAAACGATTTTAGACGATTATGTATTTGAATATGGAATTAATCATACTGCAATCGTATTAGGATATGGAATGTTATTTAATCACTCATATCATCCGAATGCAACGTATGATATTAACTTTGATAATCATACTTTTGAATTTTATGCATATAAGGATATTAAAGCTGGGGAAGAAATTCTGATTAATTATAATGGGGATGTTGATGATACAGAGCCGCTTTGGTTTAATAAAGATGAAAAGAAATAATTAATATTCTGTAATCATTATCTCATTGAATCAAAAGAAAATAAGAGGCGGAAAATCTTTCATATTTGCAAAGATTTTATTTTCGTGATATATTTTCCTAGTTATAAAACTAAAGAACAAATCCGATAGTAATTTGCTATCGGGAGAGGTTTTAGCAAAACCCTCTATAAAAAACTACTAATATATGATTAATAATAGTTTTCTTATAGAAGAAATCATGCTAGCACCTCGGATTATTCCAGGTGTTTTTTATTTTGCCATTATTTATTTAGATACGGCAAAAAAATAAGGATGAGTATAAGGATGTGAAATTTTTTATGAAAAATGAAAAGGCAATCGTTGTATTTAGTGGTGGACAAGATAGCACAACCTGTTTATTTTGGGCATTAAAAGAATTTAAAGAGGTTGTTGCAGTTACGTTCAACTATAATCAACGCCATAGTTTAGAGATAGATGTGGCCACATCAATTGCAAAGGAACTTGGTGTTCAACATCATGTGCTGGATATGTCGTTATTAAATCAGCTTGCTCCAAATGCTTTGACGAGAACGGATATTGAAATAGAGCATGCTGAAGGTGAATTGCCTTCAACATTTGTTCCAGGACGAAATCTAGTGTTTTTATCTTTTGCAACAATTTTAGCTTATCAAATTGGCGCAAAGCATATTGTGACAGGTGTTTGTGAAACAGATTTTAGTGGCTATCCCGACTGTCGAGACGCATTTGTAAAATCATGTAACGTGACACTTAATTTAGCGTTGGATAAACCATTTGTTATTCATACACCATTAATGTGGATTAATAAAGTTGAAACATGGAAGCTAGCTGATGATTTAGGAGCACTTGAATTTGTTCGTGAGAAAACTTTGACATGCTACAACGGGATAATTGCTGATGGTTGTGGGGAATGTCCGGCGTGTAAATTGAGAAAAAAAGGTCTTGACGAATATTTGCTTAAAAAGGATGCTGAAATTCGATGATTCAACAATTATATCCTCAAGTACAACACAATTATCAATTTGAATTAAATAAAGATATGCATATTGCTGCTGCACATTTTATCCCACATGAGGATGCAGGGAAATGTCAAAATGTTCATGGGCATACGTATTTTATCAATATTACCATTGCTGGGAACGATTTAGATGATTCTGGCTTTCTGGTGAATTTCTCGAGCATTAAAAAACTAATTCATAATCGTTTTGATCATACCATTCTTAATGATCATACAGAGCTTTTTTCAAAGGATGATCCTAATTATTTCCCAACAACTGAAGGAGTTGCGAAAGCGATTTGGGAAGTTGTTCAAAAGGAATTAGATACAAAAGCTAACAAGCCAAAATGTGTTCAAGTATTTGTAAGAGAAACGCCAACAAGCTATGTTGTTTTTCGTCCGAAATATAAGGAGGAGAAACAATGAAAAAAATCCCTGTATTAGAAATTTTTGGACCAACTATCCAGGGAGAGGGAATGGTCATTGGTCAAAAGACAATGTTTGTGCGGACAGCTGGCTGTGACTATTATTGCAGCTGGTGTGATTCAGCTTTTACTTGGGATGGCTCAGCAAAAGCTGATATTAAACAAATGACAGCAGATGATATTTGGGAACAGTTGGAGGCATTAGGTGGCGATCGTTTTTCACATGTAACCATTTCTGGTGGTAACCCTGCTCTTTTAGCAAATTTAGCTGAGTTAGTTCAATTGCTAAAAAGGAAAGGGGTAAAAATAGCAATTGAGACACAGGGAAGTAAATATCAAGAGTGGTTGAAGGATATTGATGATTTGACAATTTCACCGAAGCCTCCTAGCTCAGGAATGAAAACTGATTTTGTTAAGCTAGATGAGATTATCAATATACTAGTTAATCAAACGAATCAACAGTCAATTAGTCTAAAAGTCGTGATTTTTGATGAAGCTGATTTACAATATGCAAGGGAAATCCATCATCGATACTCTAACATTCCAATGTACTTACAGGTTGGAAATGAAGATATACATGAGGCTGATACGACAAAGCTTGTACAGAAACTGTTAAATAAATATGAATCATTAGTTGAGCAAGTAATCGAGGATAAAGAGTTAAATCAAGTCCGTGTGTTACCTCAGCTCCATACGTTAGTTTGGGGAAATAAACGTGGTGTTTAAATTTGGATGCTAATTTCGAGACTTCTGCTTTTTAGCAAACCTCTCGAAAAGCTTGCATCTGTCGCAAAAATATAAAAGCAATTAATAAGTAAAGAAAAGAGGAATCCGATTATGGCAGGTAGAAAACAAGAAGAAATGAAAGATGTTACTCTTTTAGGGAATCAAGGAGTAAACTATTTATTTGAGTATGCTCCGCAAATTTTGGAAACATTCGATAACAAGCATCCGAACCGTGATTATTTTGTAAAATTTAATTGTCCGGAATTTACTTCATTATGTCCAATTACAGGTCAACCAGATTTTGCAACAATTTATATTAGTTATATCCCTGATATAAAAATGGTTGAAAGCAAATCGTTAAAATTATATTTATTTAGCTTCCGAAATCATGGTGATTTCCATGAAGACTGTATGAACATCATTATGAATGATTTAATTGAACTAATGGATCCACGCTACATTGAAGTGTGGGGGAAATTTACTCCTCGTGGTGGTATTTCGATTGATCCTTATACAAATTACGGTAAACCAGGAACGAAATATGAGGAAATGGCTGCATATCGGTTGATGAATCATGATTTGTATCCTGAAAAGGTTGATAATCGCTAAGTGAGATTACGTTGAATATCGAGTTCATTCCACAGTTAACATGCTACATTATTGCTAAATTAAGTAGTATCGTGTTCGATGTGTGAGGCTTTGGAATACTTGAAAAATGGGCGGTGCTACAATAGCATCGCCCATTTTATTTTATAAAGTACTTTGTCAGCACACGATGATTTTAGAAAAAATTACAGTTTTACTTATGAAGCATTTTTGTAACTAAAATATGTGTTAAAAGACTTTATTTTTTTGTAATCTTATTCGTTACATAAAAAGCTAATAATGCTAGTAAGCTATAAATGATGACTGGTATCAATAAACTTGACATATTATACCATAATTCCGTTGGTAAAATTGTAGCAACAGCTGATATTACAATCCCAATTACTAGTACGAATATGGAATTAGCACTTATAATCCCTTGAACTATATAGATAATGGGGAAAATAAAATATATTCCTATTAAAATATTTTTACTATCAGGAAAAACTGTTTCATCAATATATATAAGCAAAAAAATCAATAAACCAGGTACCAAGGCCGAGAGTATTTTTTTCAAATATAATCCTCCTTAAGTTAAGCGTATTTGATTAATTTTTACATTTTTTAGTTAAAATGTCAATTATTTCAATTTGCATTTTGGTTTCTTATATAATCTGGATAGCTATATGTATTCTTTCAAAGAAAGCTTTTATTGTAGCAGAAATTAAGTGAAATGATTCATCCATATAATCCGAAAATCGTTCGTCATAATGTGCTAAAGGAAAAATCGATTTTCATATAAAAAATAAAGACGAGTGCATCCAACACATATTGAACATGTAAATAGAAATATAGTTAGAGTTAAAAATTATTATCCCGTAACTCAATCTGAAGTTGAAGAAACATATGTTGAGGAATTTGATTATGGAAGGGATTTACGAAATCCATGCTGTAAACCTGTAAAAAGAAGTTACAAATAATCATTATTATTTGAATAAATGTTAGAGCAATAAAAAGGATGCTATAGTCTAATAATAGAGGCTTATTTTGTTAATTTCATTAAAAAAGAAACTTAATATATGAAAAACGCGAAGATTAAGTTCTTCGCGTTTTTCATATATTAAGAGAATGAATCTTTAATAATTTTGTAATTTTTGTGATTTACAACTGTGCGTCTATCAAGATCTAAATCGCTGAAATTTTCCATATATGTTAAGTCAACAATAACAGAATTTTCATTTACCTTTTCGACTACACCTGTTAAACCTTCTTTAAATTCGATGATACTACCTACTTTAGCGATTTTCATTGCCTCGCTCCTTTACATATTCTTATGAAGATTTTTGCTTATAATCCTCTAAGTATTTGTCGGCGCCTTGAGCCATAGACATCATGAAGAAATAGATTCCTTCATTAGAACTATTTAACACTATTTTTTAAAGTAAGTAAAGCCTTTCATCTAAATGATCATAAAAAAATTACAAAAAGTGGAATGGATATGGGGATAAAGACGTTATTTAAGAAAATTATCGTGAAATCATGTTATATTTAAAAATAGTGATAATAAAGCAAGACGATCTAATTGATTTGTTATTCCCTAAATATTTCGTCTTTTTTCTAGAGATGGTTGTTTCTAATCAATTGGTTTATTGTTAATTTGAGCAAGATTGCATAACTCCTGATAAAGTGAAGCGAGACAAAAACTTAATTGAAAGCAGCCATACATAAATATTGAAAAGATATAGAGTAAAAAACTAGTTACTTACTCTACTAAGAATGTAATGTTTGTTTTTCGAGGTACAAGCCTTGTGAGCAGAATGAGAGGAATAAAGGGCATGTAACGAAAAAGGCAAGGGTTTCTAAAGGGTATACGAGTGTAACTTATGTAAGGAGCGCGTTAAATAGATGATTGAGAGAACTGGTTTAATATTAGAAGGCGGAGGTATGAGGGGAATTTATACTGCCGGTGTATTAGAATATTTTATGGAACAGGATTTTTATGCACCTTATGTTATTGGGGTGTCAGCAGGGGCTTGCTTTGGTGCATCGTATTTGTCGCGGCAAAAGGGGAGAAATCGAAAGGTTAATATTGACTATATTAAAGATCCAAACTACCTTTCATTGAGAAACTACATGAAGAAGCGACAATTGTTTGGAATGGACTTTATATTTGACGAAATACCAAATAAAATAGTGCCATTTAACTTTGAAGCTTTTAAGGATGCGAAAGAGGAGTTTGTCGTTGTAACTACAGATTGCCAAACAGGTATCCCCGTTTATTATAATAAAAAAGAGGATGGGGAAAATATCCTAACTCTTTTACGAGCTTCAAGCTCACTGCCATTTATTGCACCAATCGTACAGTATAATGGTAAAAGTCTGTTAGATGGTGGAATTGTTGATTCGATCCCTATTAAAAAAGCTGAACATGATGGCATTAATAAAAATATCGTTATTTTAACTAGATATGGGAACTACCGGAAGAAGAAATCAAATATTGGCTGGATATTAGAGAAAGCCTATAAAGATTATCCGAAGCTAATCAGTGCTATAGTAAGAAGATATGAAATGTATAATGAAACGTTAGACTATATTGAAGGGCAGGAAAGGAACGGTTCGGTTTTTGTCATAAGACCTAGTGTACCATTTAAGGTAGGGCGTATTGAAAAAAATCAGAAAAAGCTTGAGGATTTGTATAAACTAGGGATGGAGGATGCAAAGAAGGAATTTACTCGTTTGGAAAAATGGTTGAAAAATAGCTAAACGACATTTAATGATAGATTTATAGCAATGTATAGGAGGAATAAAAATGGATGAACAGACAATTCATGAAATTTTAGATAAGCTGAAAAATGGAGAGCTTAATGAATTCCACGTAAGTAAGGAGCAGTTTTCAGCATTTCGTACTGTTCTTGTGAAGCGTGATGATTTTAAGCATTTTAGAGGCATTGCAAAACAGGGAGGAAGTGTACTTTTTCGATATTTACAAGAGCCAAGAAGCTAAATGTACTTCTTGGCTTTTGTTTTTAAGACCCCAAATGTCTCTACAGGGAGTGTAATATTAACTGTGTAAGTAAGGAATGCGTACGGTTCCTTACTCACACAGTTTTTTATTTGATAGAATAATAAGTATAAAGCTAAAGGAGTGGTTTCAGTGGGGAAATTGA
>NZ_JBQENT010000071.1:0-15432 GCF_052044855.1 Metabacillus sp. 22489 | reverse complement strand
TCAAACTCTCCAATAAAGTGTTTGACTTGCTCATTGTGTACTTAATAGTACGATTTGTTGTTAATCGAAATTAACGTTGGCACGCTTGGTTTTGTTTAGTTTTCAAAGAACATTCATTTTGCAACTTCTTTTCAGAAGCGACTTTCTAAATATAACACCCAACAAAATGTTTGTCAACACTTTATTTTATTTTTTAAAAGGTGTTTTTAAATTCGCCTTATCAGCGACGAATAATAATATATCATGATAATTAATTAATAGCAAGTAATTTTATATAAAATTTTAAATTTCTTTTTTAAAACAATATTAAATAAAGAAGAATCTCTTTTCATACTATATTATTTATCAAAATAAAACGGCAACAAACATAGTTAATGTATCCTTTAAGTTCATCTATTAAAAGTAATCGAATTCATTTTACTCAGTTGTTTTCTATAATTTTAACATTTATTAAAGAAATGAATACTAGGGTGATGATGTAATATTTCCATATATAATCGTATGATAACTGATCGTGATTCACACTTTACTGAATTGCATCATATTAATTGTCAAAAGTTCCTTATTTTAAGGAAACTTTTATTTCTATTAAATTGATACCTTTAATTGTTTGTCTAAATCATCTAGTTGAATCAAATCTATTCCACTAAAGGTCTAATCAAGTTACACTATTAAAATCCCTTCTCTCTTTCTAACTTTCGATAAATTCTTAAGTTTTAATTAAATGTTTCATCTACAATTAGAATTTATTCCTACTCAGTTGTCCTATCATCCACTAATGACCTTTTACTATAAGTTAGCAATAAATTCGTTTCATCATTCTCTTAAAATTCTTTAAAATAAAACACTTGTTGGGTTAAATAGAATGATGTATAGTTAAAATCAAAATAAATAAGCATACAAACCACAAGGGGAGCCACTGGCTGAGATTGAATAAGCTCTTTTTATGTTATTCTAACCCTTCGAACCTGTTAGTTAGTACTAGCGTAGGGATGTGGATGGTCATAATAAAAGCAATGTTTGGAACCATCGTTCATATTCCATACATTGCTTTTTGTTTTACATTAAGCAATGACATATGGATTCTGGATTCTTATTACTAATAGGTTTTGGTTTATTGTGCAAGAAGAGAGGTTTTTAAATTTGCAAGTGAATCAACGTTTATTATTTTTAATTGAAGTGGCAATGATGGCTGCTTTAGCATTTTTGTTGGATTTAGCTTCTGGTATTTTCTTCAAAATGCCTCAAGGTGGGACTGTTTCCTTAGGAATGATACCCGTTTTTATTATGGCATTTCGTAGAGGACTAAGCGGCGGTCTGTTAACAGGACTAATATTTGGCTTTTTACAAGTTGCAATCGGTAATCCAAGTGTGTATCATCCATTCCAAGCATTTCTAGATTATTATTTAGCATTTACTGTAGTTGGTTTTAGCGGTATTTTATTTAAACAAATTCAACAATCTCTAGGAAATCGCAATCGAATGATTTTTCTTATCATTTTAGCTGCATTCATCGGAAATTTCCTAAGATATATCGTCCATGTAATTGGCGGGGCTATCTTTTTTGCAGAATATGCTCCTGATGGAATGCCTGTAGTTTTATATTCACTAGGTTATAATGCAACCTACATGATTCCAACTCTTATTGTCTCCGCAATTATCTGCTGTCTAATTCTATTAACAGCACCGAGACTCGTAACAAGAAAATAACGTTTTTACCTTGGTCTTATGGCCAAGGTTTTTTATTTCTCTATTAATTTTAAAAAGTAATCATATTACTAGAACTGCTAGCATCTATTAATAGAAAGAATAGATTGCTTAAAAATGGAGGATAAATGATGAATATGACATTTATATTAATGCTACTTACACTTTTTCTCTCATTAGTTCATTTTTCTTACGGTTACAAGGAAGCGATACGTATCAGTAATGAAGAAGGACCTGTTCATGGGCTTTCCCTTATATTAAGCGTCCCTCTTGGATTTGCATTTGCCATTTTATCATCTACGTTTTCCCAGCAGCTATAAATGATTAATCAATAGGATGAACATGAAAGTATCCTTTCTTAATATAAGTACATTATTTCAAATAAGCGTTGTGCTACTGCACAGCGTTTTTTATTTTGATTAAATATAAATTATCATGATTTTTTTCTTAGTATCCTCATAAGTATGTAAAAAGAAAAATTCTTTAGGAGGTTGCTTTGAAAATTGTCAAAACAATATGCAAACACTTAATTTTATTCACGCTTGCACTTATACTTACTTTCTTCTTATTAATGACGCTTTTTTTACTTATAGATGTTCAGTTCGGCTTTTTCGTAAGTATTTTCATGTGTCTGAGCGCATTAGGGAGTTTTTCCTTTTGTATATATGAATTCGTAAAAGACAATAAGGTTACGCGATTACCACTATTTATCAGGACAAATCAACTTGTTTTATTATCATATTTGTCATTAGCATACATCTTTGTATCCTTCTATTTTTTTTCTATTAACTTAATGATCACAACGGAATTGGGTAAGGATTTATCCTTAGAGGAAAAAATTGACTTTTATACCTTACCTTTTCAAAAGGAACCTTCTAATTCTATCAATTATCAAAGGATGAAAGAGAATAAATTAACTCATCAATATCAAAACTTCACTATTTATTACAAACCTCACGAGAAAGAGCTTTTACCAATTATCGAAAGAGCAATCGATAAAGCTGATTACTTAACATCAGGCTTATTAGGAGCTGTCAAGGATAACGAGATTGATTTTATCATCCATGCCTCGTCTGATGAACTTTATAAGGAAACATCATTAATTAAAACAATGGGATATTTCGACGATCCGAATGATATTGTAGGGATTGCGATAACAGATTTAGATGAAATTACCACCGATCGGATGCCTGGTTCGTTTTATTTCCAAAGTACGATTATGCATGAATATACCCATTATCGTTTACAAGCCTTTATTAAAGAACAGGGGCTTTTCGTTTATCGAATTCCACTGTGGTTTCATGAAGGAGTTGCTGAATATATCGGGATGTATGATGTTAAGCATCGCTACTATCCATTTAAAGATACTTCCTTTGAGAATCTAGTCACACATAAAGAATGGGAAAAATTTAGGCTTGATAATTATGATGTGTATCTGCAAAGCTATTACGCAATACGTTACATTGTTGATACATATGGAGAAACAATTATAAAGGAAATTATCGAAGAAACAGCTAAGGTAAATGACTTTAATAAAGGTTTTGCAAAAGCAACAGGGATAAGCATCGATGATCTTCAAACAATTTATTTGCTTAATGAAAGTGAAGAAAAAATTGAAATGAAAGAATAAAAGCTAACTTTTATTCTTTCACTTTCTTACTCATCACCGATAAAATTTGTTTTTCAAGTAAAAAGAAAATGATGCCGACGATGATAATTCCGCCTCCGATTACTTGTGTATTAATTAATATCTCGTCGAGAAAATAATAGGCAAGTATGATCGATCCTACAGGTTCAAGTAAAATCATCATCGAAATCGTATTCGTACTAACCCATTTTAATGACCAATTAAATAATGAATGACCTAACAATGTAGGGATGAGTGCTAATAAACAAAAATAATACCAATCTTCCATAGGATATGGTGCTAGCGGATAATCCAATAATAAGCAATATAATAAGAGTGTAAGTGAGCTTAAACCGTATACGATAAAAGTATACAAAGTGAGCGTATGCCGTTGTCTAATTTCTTGTCCTACAAGTAAATATGCCGTAATAAGACCACATGCAGCCAATGCTAAGAAATCTCCAAATAACGCCAATCCGCTTATATGAAAGTCTCCCCAGCTGATAACGACACTACCTAGGATTGATAATATAGCACTTCCGATAGCAACTAGTGAAACTCTTTCTTTAAAGAAAAAATAAGTGCCGATAAACGCGAATAAAGGCTGTAACGTAACAAGAACTACTGAACTCGCAACAGAAGTAAAGCGCAATGATTCAAACCATAAAATAAAGTGAAACGCTAGTAAAATCCCAGATACGACAGATAGCAACCAATCTCTTATTGACATTTTCCTAATTTCATCAAGACTTTTTGTTAAAAAGAAAGGTAACAAAAGCAAAGTTGAGAAAAATAGGCGATAAAAAGCAATAACTGCAGGAGGAGCTGAAGTTAACTTAACAAATATAGCAGATGTTGAAACTGATAGGACACCGATAAATAAAGCTGCGTATGCGAAAAAACGTGTTGTATTCATCTATACCTAATAATCCCTTCTATAAAATATTACGTCATTAATAATCAAAACAAATCCATCTCATTCTACCACGAATAATGAAAGAGCGATTGCGAAAAATGTCTAAAAAATTCTATATTGGATTAAAAATATAAATTGTATAATATACTCGAATGAAAAAAGGGGGGAAATGGATGATTTTCCAGCTTGAAGCAACGAGGAAGGAACTTTTAACCTTAATCGACACAATTCCTGAACATCTATTTAACAAAAAAGAGTCAGAACAACGATGGAGTATTGGACAAGTGCTCGATCATTTACACAAAACTGAAATCGAGATCACTAAGGTCATAAAATACATACTAACATTACCGGAACAAGAACCTCTTAAAGATAAACCATTAGCACTAACTCTTGACCGAACAAGAAAAATTACTGCACCAACAACGTTATCCCCATCAACATCTGATTTATCGAAACATAAATTACTGACTTCACTCTCTCAATCACGAAAGGAACTCATACAGGTTATTGAATCAATTCCACCTACTGTAGATTTAACAAGGTTAGGATATAAGCATCCCGCATTTGATGAACTCTCACTCATACAATGGATTGAGTTTATTGGATATCACGAAAAAAGACATCTTGCTCAATTAGATGAAATTAAAGCAAGTGTCGCTAAGGAAAGCGTTTAAAAAGGTTTATCTTAATAAGAAAGGGCAATCTCAAAACAGTCATTGAAAATTTTGAGATTGCCCCTATATGTTAATTTTTTAAGTTATCAGAAGGCATTTCTTTCATACGCTCTTTATGTCCTTTAAAATAAAAATGTCTTTCTTCATCAAACGGGAAAAGCTTTTGCTCCTTTGCTTCCTCTTCATAATTTGTCCGAATCTCCTCCATAATTTCATGAGGAGTTTTGTTTTTCGCATCAATACCAAGAATTTCTGCTGATTGAAGAAGTTTTTTCTCAAACACCTCCATCATTAATTCTTTTTCTGTTTTCCCTTTAGTATCAATTCCAAGCTCATCTGCATCATTTTTAAGCATTGTTTCCCGGATTTCTTTTGCTAAGGTTTCGATATCCTTCCCCTTAGTCTCTATCTTTAATTCTTCTGCTTTTTTTATTAAAATCGTTTTTCTAACTTCATTCGAAATTTCTTCAAGATCTTTTCCATCGGTATCAATACCAAATTCTTCTGCTTTTTGGAGGATTCTCGTTTCCCTTATTTCTTTAGCTAATTCCTCTAAACCTTTTCCTTCAACACGAATCCCAAGCTCCTCCGCATGCTTCTTTAGATGAGCTTCACGAACCTCCTTTGCAAGCTGTTTCACATCTTTTCCCTCGGTTTCAATACCTAGTTCCTTTGCTTTCTTTTGGAGATATTCTAAATGGTCTTCAAGATTACCATGATGCTCCCTCCCTTCAAAAACCTTCTCATTTTCTTCTGCAAATACGGGATTTGCTTGGATGCTCCCCAAAGCAAAAATAGATAACAAGACTGCATATGTAACAAGTTTTTTCATACCATTTCCTCCTGATTATATTTTGCAGCGTCAAAGTAAAGAAACCATACACCTCCAGTAGATTTATCAAGGCTGCCTCTACTATATTTTCCATAATTTATGAACAAATTATGAATAAATCGTAAATATTTATGTAATGAAAAGAAAAAAGACAGCATTACGCTGTCATAACATGATGAATCACAAAAATTGTCTTATCTAAAGGGTGTTTCATCAAAAGAGCCTATTTATTTTATCACTTCATCAATGATCCCATATTCCTTAGCCTCATCAGCACTCATAAAATAGTCCCGGTCTGTATCCTTAGCAATCTTTTCGACGGGTTGACCTGTACGTTCCGAAATAATTTGATTAATATGATCACGGAGTTTAAGAATTCGTTTAGCAGAAATTTCAATTTCCGTTGCTTGCCCCCTAGTACCTCCTAGCGGTTGATGTATCATAATTTCACTATTAGGGAGAGCAAGCCTTTTCCCTTTTGTTCCTGCAAGCAAAAGCATTGCACCAAAGGATGCAGCCATCCCTGTACAAATCGTTCTTATATCTGGCTTAATATATTGCATCGTATCAAAAATTGCAAAACCAGCAGAAGTTGAACCTCCTGGACTATTAATGTAAAGAGAGATATCCTTATCGGGATCATCTGCTGCTAAAAATAATAGTTGTGCAACAACACTATTTGCTACATCATCATTTATTTCAGAACCGATCATAATGATTCGGTCCTTTAGAAGCCTTGAATAAATATCGTAGGAACGTTCCCCTCTACCTGATTGTTCAATGACATACGGCATAGTCATTTTCTTTGCCTCCTTTAATTTGCTTACATAAAAAGCGCATGCAACAATTTATGCAGCCATAAGGAAAGTGCTTGAGGAGAGTTGGCTCATGCGTGATTTTTGAATTGTACAAGTAGCTATTGTATCCTTTCTTAAACAACGAATGAAAGGAATCGACTTAATTAAAATAGATGGATCCTGATTCTTAAAGGCACGATGAAGTATTTGTTCAATCTGCTTCCGCTCATCATTTTCCCAATAATGTTCAATTAGCTGATGGTTATCAGTTTGCTCTTCGTTTTCCATTCGTTTTTTTGCTCGATAAATCGCAGCCTTTACAGAGGTCTCAGTTGTCTGGAGAAGCTCAGCTATTTCCCCTATTTGAAATTGAAAACCTTCTTTTAAAGCAAACACCACAGCTTGTTTTGGTGTTAATGTGTTGATAAGCCTTTGAATCAAATCAAAACGGTCATCGATTTGGGTGACACCCTCATCTCCGCGTTCAGGAATTGATTCCAATGTTTCCTTACTTCGTTTTCGCACCTTGTCAATCCATTCATTATGAGCGATTTTTGTTAATAATGAAGTAGATACTTCAGATTTGTTGTTATAATGCAACCATGCTTTCATTAACGCATCTTGAACAAGGTCCTCACCATCCCAGCTGTTTTGCGATAAAAAAAGGCAATATCGTCGAAGCTTTGGATATAATTCATGAAGCCTTTCCTCTGAAAAATTTTTGTGATACTCGTTAGCATCGATCGATTCCTTACAAAGCTTTCCTTGCACTCCAATCACTCCTTTTAGCACTCTCTACTTTATAAACGGTTAACAGCAAAGAAAAGATACGGGGATAAAAAGTTTTTTTAATTATTTTATTCTATATTATGAAGTCTAAAGCAATTGTAACCAAAATCAAACTTGTAAAAGCAACAATAGAAAAAGCAGCAGACTTACTAAAAATCCGCTGCTTTCGCTTTAAAGCATTTCATTAAACTGCTTGTCTTTACCGATAAGAATAACCAGGATATCCACTAATCCCCAGTTTCACCTTAAAAACGCCTCCAGAAAGCGGATATAAGGCTAACTCCTCATCTGTTAAGCCAATTCGAGCTGTTGTTATATACAATTCATCTAAGTGTTCTCCACCAAATGTACATGACGTTACATTTTTAGCAGGAACAATGATTTCATCAAGTTGCTTACCTGTATGAGGATTCCATCGTGTTACACATCCTCCACCCCAATGGGCAATCCAAACCATCCCCTCACGATCAATGGTCATTCCATCAGGTGATCCCATTTCTTTAGGAATCGTTATCCCTACCTCTTTAAACGAAATATCCCCTGATTGTTCATCATAATTGTAGATTGACATTTCACCTGTTGGTGTATCAATATGATAAAGAAATGCCTCGTCAGGACTAAAAGCAAGCCCATTTGAAATCGATACATTTGATAACAATTTTTTTATTTCCCCATTACGGTCTAAACGATAAAACGCACCACTGCCAGGCTTTGCATCAACATCCATTGTCCCAACATAAAATCTACCTTTGCTGTCACATTTTCCATCGTTAAAGCGATTTGATTGCATATTCACTTCTGGGTCAGTGATTAACGAAAGCTCTTCAGACTCTAAATCAAATGTATAAATCCCATTTTGCAAAGCAACAATAAAATTGCCTAACTGACCTGGAACAGCGGCTCCGATATAATGATTAAATTGGTAAAAATGAGTATCACTTGTAATAGGACTATAAACATGAAGTCTTTTTTCTATAATATCAACCCAATATAAAAGCTGTTCACGTTCTTCCCAATGTGGACCTTCTCCTAATGTCGCTTTTGCATCTAATACTAAATCAACTTGATATGACATTAACTCCCCTCTTCCCTTCATTTCGTCTTTATTAAAATTCCACAATTAAAAGATAATCCCTGCAAATTTGAACTTATCATCAACTTTTTGAAGGAAATAAACACTTTTTTAGCGAATGGAAAAGATATGCCATTAATCCTAAGACAGATAGATAATTTGTATATGGCAAACGGAGGATGAAATGAAAAAAATATTAATTATTGTTAGCTGCTCTATCATTATTGCAGCGCTGGTCTTATACTTCACTTTTACAAATCTTTCAAAGGATTCTGTAACAAAAAAGGAAAGTGCATCTATTAATGTAGAAAAACAAGAAAAGGGCCAAGTCATTGAAATTGAAGAGGCAGATGCTAAACCTGTTGCAGAAGAATTTCCACTTGAAATGTCAGAGGAAAAAATCCGTGACGCCATTCATGGAATGTCACACCAAAAAGTTAAAGCAGATAAAAAATGGGGTTTTATCCCGTTAACATCTGAACGAGTCAACCGCCTAATCGAGGTTGTTAAAGCAAACCAATCAACCTATAAAAATAGTACTACCTATTTAGAAATATTAGAGCGTTGGGCAAAAAATGACTTTTCTCAAGTTGATAAAGACCATAACACCATCTGGGAGCTACAAAATGGCAATGTCGGTCGAGCAACAGGAATTCTTAGTCGTGAGGAAGAAATGGAATTTATACAAGAATATTATGATGTTGAAGGAACGTAAAAGAAATAATTGTTGAAGCGCCTTTATCTAATTTGTATAATATTCATATATCTATGAAATGCACTCATCGCATTTCATTACGGGGCATTAGCTCAGCTGGGAGAGCGCTACACTGGCAGTGTCGAGGTCAGGGGTTCGAGCCCCCTATGCTCCATAAAAACCCTTGTATCTCAAGGGTTTTTTCTTATTTATAAGTAATAACGATTTTAAAGAGTAGGAAATTTAAGATTAGTAAGCGAAAGAAGTATTATTTATTTTGGTATGCAATTATAATCTGTATTTATCAGGATGTTCACAATCCCCACTACTACTTAATTAAAAGTTACCTTTCCTTAATTATATCTCCCATAAATTCTTGATATAATCATAGAAAAGAGTCTAGTTCTCAGTTATAGTACAGACAGACATTACTTAATATAAAAAGGTGACAAAAAGAAAATGAAAAATAAACAAAGAGAGAAAGCAGCTCTTCAGCAAAAGCGGGAAAGAGAAAAACGCGAGAATAGAAGGAAGAAGAAAGAAGCAAAAAGGGAGTCTCCTCCAAATCCTTTCGCAACAATTGTTGGATTTCTAGTTATGCTTATATTAGGTTGGTACTTTTTAACGAATCATATTGGCGAAGATTCATATAAGTATGAATTTGAACCCGCATTGGCCGAACCTTATTATTCTTGGATGAACACCATTTCCATCTTATACTGGGTAATCGGGATCACATGTATAATTGGCGTTATTGCATTTGAAAGGACAAAGCCATTAGCAAAAGAAATTCTCATCTTGATTATCTTATTATTAGCTAGTTTTGGATTACTCTCTACTTATCCAATTGCTTTAATTAAGTTAAATGTTCCAGTACTCTCGTTCATTTATCTTGGCTTGATTCTTATCGGGTTAGCAATGTATAGTTATCTTTCACTTACGAAGAGTTTCGGACTTACCATTAAATTTGCAGTTGTTTTTATTTTATTTACAGCTGTGATATCAATAATATTTTTATTCTTTGCCGATCCTACTGATGGGAAATACTTAATGGTTACTAAAGGTTCTGTGATGGGAAGCTTTTGGACTAAGCTATGTATATGGGTAAGCGGTTTAGGCGGGGTACTCTTTTCACTCTTTAATCTGATGTTAAAGCTAGAAGACATAGAAATGCTAATAAAAAAGTAAAATGAATCTACACTTATTCTAGAACAAATATTACGTTAAAAAGTATGTTACATACACTATTTTTTCCTTAGGGAAATAAAAATACTTGAGTAATTATATTATTACCCACCTCGTTTAAATTTTTATTTTAAAAAATATATCGAATCACACTTAACCATTATCTTCACCAATCTTCATTTTTCCTACTCGATTCTTTAGAGTGAAAAAAACAAAAAAGAGGGTATCTCACTAGGGTAATACCTTTTGAGACGCCCTTATCTTGATTAAAAATCATATAAAGCTATTCAGGAATATATGGAAGCTCACCATTTATAGGAACATTAATCACATGTGTGTCTGTATATGCTAGTAGACCTTCCTTGCCATATTCACGGCCAATTCCTGACTGCTTTACTCCGCCAAATGGGAAGCGGACATCAAGACCTTGAACAGCAGCTGTATTAATCATTGTTGTTCCGGCTTGAATACGTTTGGCAACTTTAATTGCATGTTCTTCTTCTCCCCAAACTGAGCTTGTTAATCCATAAATGCTATCGTTCACTAATTCGACTGCATGTTCGTCATTATCGAAAGGTAAAATTGGTACAGCTGGTCCAAACTGCTCCTCCACTACAATTCTATCTTGATAATCAGCATCAAGAACAACTGTAGGCTGCATAAAATATCCTTCATTAAAGATTTCCTTATCTAATACCTTACCTAATTTAATGACTTTAGCACCTTTACTTTTGGCATCATCTATTAAACTTTGAACGTATTCCATTTGTTTTAAGTTATTAACAGGGCCAATTGTTACATCCTTATTAAACGGATTACCAACACGAATCCATTTATTTGCAACTTCTAAATATTTATCTACAAACTGATCATAAATTTCCTTATCAACGTAGACACGCTTCGCAATCATACATATTTGACCAGCTGTTAAGAAATTAGAAATAACAAGTCTGCGCATTGCACGCTCATCGTTCACATCAAAATCCTTTAAAATAATCGCTGCATCATTACCACCTAATTCAAGTGTCATATTTTTAATCGTATCTGCAGCTGCCTTCATAATATGCTTTGCTGTACCAGTACCACCAGTAAATGCAATTTTTGCAATGTTTGGATTAGACGTTAATTCGACACCAACATCAGCTTCCCCGTGAACAAGATTTAATACTCCGTTAGGAAATTCTTCTGCAATCAATTCAACTACCTTGCTGACTGCAAGTGGCGCTAATGGACTTGGCTTTAAAACCATTGTGTTACCCGCTAATAGTGCAGGAGCAATTTTTATTGTAGAAAGAGATAAAGGATAGTTCCAAGGTGTAATTGCTGCTACAACACCAAGTGGATCATGTGCAATAATCGTTTTTCCTGTTTCATGCTCCAAAATTTCACTTGAAAGTACCTCTTGCGCATTATTACAAGCAAACTCCATCCACATTAAGGAAACTCCGATTTCCCCTTCAGCATCATATAATGGTTTACCATGTTCTCTTGATAGCAATTTCGAAATTTCTGGAGTAGCATCCTTAATTTTTTCAATTGCTTTTTTCATACGCTCAATTCTATCTTCAATAGAAGTTTCTTTCCAAATAGCAAAGGCATCGTTAGCAGCATTAATTGCCCGGATTGCATCCTCACGTGTATTAACAGGTGCAAACCCAACAATTTCACTTGGACGTGCTGGATTTTCTCGTGGCTCTTGTTTTTCTGTTTTCACTTTTTCACCATTAATAATCGCATCAATAACAATTTGATTTTCCTGCATAATAAAATATCTCCCTCCAAAATGATAATTAGTTGTTATAGCAACTTTTTTAGAAGACTTAACCATTGTTACTCTAAAAATACGTATGAGCCTAGTTTATTTCCCCCTAACAGATTACATTTTATACTTTTTGATATAATTAGTATGTATATAGAATAGTCCTGTCCAACAAAAAGATCAATCGATTTGCTTGGACATAAAATATTTAGATATAGCCACAATAGCTTCTTGTTGCGTTCGGGATCATGATTTGACCTTCTTCACTATATTTGTCAAATAGGTTATTTAGCCCGTGTACGAGAAGCTCATATGTCTTTTCACCTTTTTTTGGTGCATAGGATGCGGATAAATGTCTGCCAACAAAATCAGTGCGATAATAGAGTAACGGATTAGAATAACTCGTCACCTTACACCCCTTGTCAGCAAAAAACTCCTCGAAAGCTGTAGCACTAATCCCATTAGAAAACCCTTTGAAATTAGGGCAACAACTACGATATAACTCAATAATTTCCTGAATAATCGTTGTATCAGTTGATCTCATATTAGAAACAATACAGACTTTCCCGTCAGATTTTAGTATCCTTTTACACTCATTTTTAAATTTTTTATGGTCAAACCAATGAAACGCTTGAGCAACCGTGATGAGATTGATGCTATTTGAAGCCAATGTTGTGTTCTCTGCAGTACCGTTCACAGAAGTAAAGTGTTCATAGTCATTAAGCAAATTTCCGGCTATCTCCCTCATCTCTCTGTTTGGTTCAACTGCTATGACCTGCAAATGAGCATCTAATAATTTCTTTGTTAAAATCCCTGTACCAGAGCCGATATCTGCTATGACAGACTTTTCATTTAGGCTTTGCTCAGCGATTAAGTCAATGATTAGCTGCTCAGGATAGTCTGGACGGTACTTAGAATAGAGCTCAGCCTTACCGGTAAATTGATTCCGGTTTATTGACATCCGTTTCCCTCCATACACAAAATTGTTTTTTAATATTATCTATGTTTATTTATCCCGAATCATAGATTTCATTGACTTTAATAACTCATCAGGACTATCGGCACTTACAAACTCTCCATCTATAACAGCATATGGAGCTGCCTTACATTCCTTACATTTACTTTGACACTCGTATTCCTTATATTCAATTCTCTTATCATTTAGAAATGTATTAAAGGTCGAAAAATCAGCATCAGAATAAAAACGATCGAGATTATTTGTACAAAAGGATATTTTCGTTTTAGTTTGTTTTGAAAATAGCTTTTTCATGAAACTCACTGTTAATCCCCCATTTTTTTGTCTCTATTTTATTCGTTACTTTTTATATTATAAGGTTTAAAAATATTATTTAAAATAACCGATTTTGCAATCAACGATGAACTATTTCTAAACAGGGCGGATAACTTTAGAGCAACATAATGTTAAGCTATAATAAAGTGAGATTCATTAAGTTGTTCCGAACAAAAATGGAGAATTGAGGTGCATCAATGAAATTAGAAGTGGCTAAGGAAGCTGCACAATGGTTTATCGCTGAAATGGATTTAACCCCTGGTGACTATGTTCAATTTGTTGTAAAGCTATACGGTGGTATACCAACTGTACATCCAGATTATTATTTAGGCCTTTCGATCGGAAAGGAAGATAATATCGCTATACATCAGGTAGTTGAAGATATTACATTTTATTTCACACAACAGGATTCATGGTTTTTAGATGATTATCGGCTGAAGGTTGTTAAAAAAGATGATGATGTCGAGTATATATTTGAATAAAATATAGCATATACAAAGAGAGAAACGCCTATCATTTCTCTCTTTTATTTCCTATTAATCTTGTATCAAACACTCGCCATTCGTTTCGATAACATTTTTATACCAATGGAAGCTCTTTTTCTTTATGCGTCTTAACGTACCTTTTCCTACATTAATTTTTTCCTATATATTATAATTTCCATTCGGAAAATCTGTCCTGCAATTTTTTCTCTTCTTCTTTAAAAAAAGAAGTTATGCAACATTCACTTTAGGATTTCCTTTTATTTTCGTAAAAATAAATCGAACGATCGGACCCATTATAAGCAATTGTAAAGGTAGAGCAACAATAAAGTTTTTTATAAAGATTGCTGCATAACTTTGTACAATCGAATCAGTACTTATGCCGTTGCTTACGTAAGCTGTTCCTAATCCATAGAGCGACATCCAGAATACCATTCCTAATACCATACAAAATGACATCGAAAGAATAACAAATATCTTCTTTGATTTATCATATGGTAAGGAAAAAGCAATTTTCCTCGCAATTGGCCCTACGATAAATAAATCTAATATAAACGCTACGATAAATCCTATTAAAAATTGAATAAGAAACCCGCTAATTGTAATCGTATGAATCAACCCATTTACATACAAATTATAGACTGACATCACGACGACCATTCCAAAACACATCATTGCCCCAAAATAAAAGCTTTCTCTCTTTGTTGTTGGCAAAAAAATCATCCTTTCTTTTTCACATGATGATTATTTTAGCGAAACGATTACTCCCTCGTAAGTGAACATTTTGTGAACTTTTACTGTTTTTGCCCTATTATCGTACTGATAAAATGTATTTAGACCGAATAAAAAAATAAGATGATTCGATGAATTGTATGCAAAAAAAACCATTTGTCATATCCATTTCCTCTGTATCAGGTGGAGGAAAAACTGCTGTTATTCATGCTCTCACAAAAAGGCTTCACAAAGCTAAAGCTATATATTTCGATGAATATGATCTGGAAGGACCTTCTAACTTTTCTGAAAGGGTGAAAAGAGGAGGTGATTACAATGAATGGAATGTAAATCCTATTAGACAAGATATTCAAAAGTTATTACAAAATTCTTCTCTTAATTATATTATTCTAGATTATCCATTTTCTTATTGAAATACCCAACTAAACGACTTTATTAATCTATCGATTTATTTGGACACACCATTGGATATTGCATTGATAAGGAGATTTTTCCGCTCTAAAGTGAATTTAATTGAAGAAATTAGAAATGAGTACGAGAATTATCTCAAGTTGGGGAGAAGTGCCTTTACCGTAATGGAAAGGACAATAAAACCTAGTGCTGACTTCATTATGGATGGTGTGCTTTTTGTAAACGAAATAGTAGATAACATAATAAATAGGCTAGCAATCTATGAATAGACCACTTAAATTAATAATAAACCCGCTATTCTCTTGGATTAGCGGGTTTTAAAAATTTGGATATTTGTTATTTAGGGAGTGTAATATTAACTGTGTAAGTAAGGAATGCGTACGGTTCCTTACTCACACAGTTTTTTATTTGATAGAATAATAAGTATAAAGCTAAAGGAGTGGTTTCAGTGGGGAAATTGA
>NZ_JBQENT010000070.1:0-16126 GCF_052044855.1 Metabacillus sp. 22489 | reverse complement strand
ATGGCGGAAGTTATAGATTATCAAACGCTTTATCACGTGCAAGATAAATTAAAACGATTGGGTGGCAAAACTCTGCAAAATTTCTTGCGCAACTATGCACTTTTTTCTTGCAAAATACACCATTGGGTTTTTTTATGTAATGAAAGGTTTGCTAAACATCGTTTACTATTAAAAAAAATTAAATATGTTTAATTAACCGATGTTTTATTATTTTGAATCAGCAATTGAATTTTAGTTGTTTTTATAATAAGAAAACCTTTATTGAGGTGTTAGAAAACAAATATGAAATATAGGTGCAAATGGACTGAGAAAAGCATAGAAAGAAGAATAAAAAAAGGATTTGGGCAGGGTTATAAAGAGAATTATAAGCCGTGGCTTACGGTACAAGATGTCCCATCAATTGGAGTGGTTACCCGCGTAAAAGGGAAAATTGTACCAAGGGTATACCACTTTATGTCTAAACTAGAACACCAGTATTTTTGTATCCTTGAATGGTCTAATAGAGTAAAGGATATAAGAGAACAATTCCCACTGATTCAAAGGGAGGATGCTCAATACATAGCAGAGCAAAAAGGTATTACATATCCAGTTTATCCGATAACAAAGATCCCAGTTGTATTAACAAGTGATTTCGCAATTCAATTAGATGATGGAACTGGAAAACTAAAGGAGATAGTACGTACAGTTAAGCCATCAAATGAGTTAAAAAAGCAAAGAGTGTTAGAAAAGTTGGAAATAGAACGGGAATATTGGAAACGTAAGGGGATAGACTGGGGGATTGTTACAGAAAAAGATATGTGTCCGGAATTAATTTATAATTTGAATTTTTTTAGAGGAGCTTATTACTTTAATAAAAATTTCCCTGTATTGGAATTAGCACCATATATTCTTGAGGGGATATTTAATAATCAAAATCAGTTGGTTTTAAACTTACTTCATAGTTTGGATTGTAGTTTAAATAAAGAGGCTGGAACGTTTTTATCGATTTTTAAGTTTTTATTAAGTAGGAAGTTAATTGTAATTGATATGTCTAAAAAAATAGATTTACAAAACTTACATTGTAAGGAATTAACTATAATTGGAGGTGCCAATCTATAAATGCTTTATAAAAAGATGGTTCTGGAGGTAAAAGAGCCGGATAGAATCAGATACTTCAGAGTAATCTGGATTGATGAAAACGGTCTCAATATGTATTTAATTGATATTTATGAACGAAACGCTAAACCATTTATTGGTAATATTGAGGAATATGAAAACTTAATCAAAAATGATTATGCAAAGATAGTAGAAGAGCCTTATCTTAAACAATCTAACTTAACTCCCAAAAGTGAAGAATTATGGAAAAAGCGAGTGAAGATTTTAAATATGCTTATGGAGGAAATTGGAACACCTGCTATCTTTAATATCAGTAGTATATGGAAAAAGTTTACTAATCTTGAAAGTTCTTTAGGATGTTCAGCAAATTATATGAAAAAAATTCTGCGTTTATATTGGCGGAATGGATTAAATGAGTATGCATTAATCCCTACTTTAGGTAGGAGGAAAATTTTGGATGTTAATAAACAAGCTCTAAGAATGCCAGAAAATAAAAAGGATCAAGGTTCAAAATGGAAGGATATCATATTATTTTCCTTTGAAAAATATTACAAAAAAAATCCCAAGGCTACATTGGAGTCCGCTTACAGAGAAATGCTAGAAATTCATTTTACCCAAAAAATCCAAGTTGATGAAGTTACAAGATATAAATTGGATGAAGAATATCCTTCATATTGGCAATTTGAATATCATACTAGGCATCTCAGATATACTGAAGATACTCTAAGAAAGAGATGGGGTTCAAAAAACTTTGATTTGAAAGGCAGAATGATATTAGGTGCAACCCAAGAAAAGGTATTTGGTCCGGGGAGTGTATTTCAAATAGATGCTACTATTGCTGATGTATATATTGTATCAAGTATTAATAGGGAGGACATTATTGGAAGACCAGTACTTTATTTTGTGACTGATTCTTTCAGCCGTCTAATTACAGGTCTATATTGTGGCCTTGAAGGTCCATCTTGGATTGGGGCTATGATGGCTTTAGTCAATTCAGCTTCAGATAAAGTTACTTTTTGTAAAGAATATGGGATAAAAATCACTGAGGATGAATGGCCTTGTGCTCATATTCCAGAGGCAATACGCGGAGACCGAGGAGAATTAATTAGTAAGAACGCTGAGGAAATGGTGAGGTTGCAGGGTATTGAAATTGAAAACACACCGCCATTTAGGGCTGAATTGAAAGGAGTAGTTGAAAGAAAATTTGGAATTATTCAAGGGAATATCAAACCTTTTATTCCTGGCTATGTGGACAAGGATTTTAGAGAAAGGGGAGCAAAGGATTATAGAATAGAAGCTGCACTTACGCTACAAGATTTCACAAAAACCATTATTTTAGAGGTTCTACAACATAATAAGCAATTAATAAAGGGATATAGAAAAACAAAGGATTTATTAAAAGATAAAATCATTGCTAGACCGATTAATTTATGGAAATGGGGAATCCAAAACCAATCAGGCATACTCCAAAAAATTACTGATAAAGAAATGAAATTAACATTAATGCCAAGTTATGAAGCAACAGTCACACCACAAGGATTGAAATTCCGTGGAGCGTTCTATACAAGTTCAAAGGCAATTCGTGAAGAGTGGTTCTCAAGGGCGAGAGTTCGTGGAAATTGGAAAATAAAAATTCGGGTAGATGAAAGAAATTGCAATTATATTTATTATTGGGATGAGCTTACAGATGATTTAGATCATTTCCAATTAGTTCCCTTTGATAGAGAAAGATTTGCAAATTTATCTTTCGATGAGGTCGCAACCACAATAGCATTTGAAAATTATCGCAATAGAAATGCAAAAAAGGCACAATTGGAAGATGAAATTAATAAAAATGCAAGAGTTCGTGAAATTACAACCCAAGCAATAAAGGAAACCGAGCAAAGTATAACAGGAATTTCTAACAAAAAAAGAACTGAAGGTATACGCGATAATCGTTCTATGGAAAAAGAGGAAATAAGGAAATTAGAAAGCTTTACCTTTGGTGAAGATGTTCCTATATCAAAAGATTTTGATAAACAAAAGACTGTTAAACCAAAATCATCTAAATCTGAAGATAAACTAGATCTTTTTGAAATTCTAGATACGATTGAGAAAGAATCTGGTTGGTAGGAGATAAAATGGATAACTTAGATTATAGGATTCTTGAACCCTTTGAAGCTGTATATACAGAAAGAAATATTGGATTATATAAAAATAATCCTTATATTGATGCCCTTCCTCCTTTGCTTGATCGAGCTGAAGTGATAAAAATGTTAGTATCCTTTCCCGATTACGATGAAGAGGAAAGAATACTTAGTGTGGCTGAGAGAAAGTTAATGGTACAGAATTTGTTTGATTACTATTATCCCACGGAAAGAACACTAGAAATGTATGAAAAAATAACAGCTCTTTTGTGTACCGGTTATTCTTCTAGAAATCCATTAAGTAAACAATTTTACCAACAAGCAAAGGCAATAAGTAAACCAACAAAATTGTATCCTTATCAGGTAAAAAAGACAAAAAAAACCTCTGCAAGTAATAATGGGTTGGCGGTTGTGGGGATTTCAGGTATTGGAAAAACGAGTGCAATAGAAATGGCACTTTCGTTATACCCACAATGCATAATGCATACTGAGTATAAGGGGCATAAATGTTCTTTTGTTCAATTAGTATACTTAAAGTTAGAATGTCCTTATGATGGATCGATACAAGCATTGTGTAGACAATTCTTTTTCGAAATAACAATGTTATTCGGTGAAAACAGCTATTCATATCATTTAAGAGGAGATATGAAGACGAAGGAATACTTAGAAAAAATGAAGTTAGTGGTTCATCAACTTGGTTTAGGTATGCTAATTATAGATGAAGTACAGAATTTAAGAGAAGCAAAGGGAAACGAGCGAGAGCAAATGCTAAACTTCTTTGTTAGTTTAAGAAATGAGTTAAATATTCCTGTGGTTTTAGTAGGAACACCTAAAACTTACCCTATTTTGCAAGGTGATTTTAGAAATACACGTAGGGGAATAGGACAGGGAGGCATTGAATGGGGAGCTCTTGAAAAAGATAATCCATATTGGCAAAGGTTACTTCGGGGTATGTGGAGGTACCAGTGGACAAATGTTAAAACACCCCTTACTCCAGAAATTGAAGAAACATTTTATGATGAATGTCAAGGAATTACAGATGTATTAATAAAACTTTATATGATGGTTCAATTGCGAGCAATGGATAAAAAAGATGAAACAATAACGACGGATTTAATTCAGAATACCGCCAAAAAGGACTTTGCATTAATACAGCCTATGATAAATGCGATTAGGAATACTGATCTTGAAGCACTTTCGAGATTTGAGGATATCCGTCCTCCAGATATGGAAGAGTTAATTCAACAACACATCCTAGAATCTTCTAAAAAGCAGGAGGTTATTATTCATCGAAGGATGTTAAAAGAACTCCAAAAACAACAGAAAAAAACCTTTAGAGAAGAATTATTTAATGCACTCTTGGAAGCGAACTTTCCGAAAACTCGTTCAAAGGCTGCTGTTAGTTATGTCCTTGAAGTACTTGGGAATGAATTAGATTTTGATAGAGGCTTGGAGCTTGCCAAGGAATACCTAAAATCAAGAGCTTCTAAAACAAGAAAACAAAAAGAAGTAGATGATCTATCGGAAGAAGACTTAAGAAAGCAATCTGAAAATAATCAAGAAAGCAGCGAATCGTATAATAATATAAAAAGAAAGGGATACATACCAGATATAAATCAGGAACTAGGATTTTAGGTGATTTAATATGATACTAAACTTTCCATATCTTCATAAGGATGAAATATTATATAGTGGGATAGCTCGTTATTTTGATTATCTAAATGAAGACAGAATAAAATGGGTAACAGAACATTTATTTAGTTCTAGGGGATTTCGATCAACGGTGGGTTTTCCCTCTGGATTAAATAATCTCTATGATAATTTTCCAAAAGGAAGTCCTTATACATCTAGTTACCTAGTAGACAACCATTCGTTATATCCCTTATTTCGCCCTTTTATTAATTTACTTCGGCACGAAAAAATAATAAATGATATGTTATTTAAAAATGGGAAAGGAATTATGACACGAGTTGGAGCAGTTGCTTCAATAATACCTAATAAAAGGAATCTTTATTATTGTACCTCTTGCATTAAGGAGCAAATGGACCAAAAAAACACTCAATATTTGGACGTTTTCTGGAATAGGGTTCACCAGTGTCCTGGAGTATATGTATGCCATAAACATAGAGAGTGGTTAAAACAAACAACATTTTCGTTGGATGAAATAAATCAACATCTGTATGTCTCTGTTGGGAGTCTTATTGACGCATCAAAATTAGAGCTTAACGGAGTTCCAATTGAAGAAAATAAAATAAATAATCTTCACGCTAGAATTGCAGAAAATGTGGAGTGGATTCTTAATAATAATTTGTTACCAAGAGATTTAAATTATTACCGTTTGAGGTATATGGAATACCTTAAATTAAAAGGAATTGCAAAACCATCTGGACGTGTAGATGTTTTAAGACTAAAAGAATTGTTTTTGGCTAATTATCCAAAAGAATTTCTTCAGCAGCAACATTCATATTTTGATATTAACGATGAACAGACCTGGGTTCAGATGATTATTCAGAAAAACCGGAAAGCCTTCCATCCAATAAGGCACATTTTAATGATAATGTTATTAGACGATACTGTTTCTGACTTTTTTACAAAAGAATATACCTATTCTCCTTTTGGCAGTGGACCCTGGGATTGTAATAATCCAGTTTGTTCAAGACAAACAGAATTAATTAGTATAAATTATTCAAGAGACTGTAAACAGGAATTTGGAGATTTTCTGTGTGAATGTGGTTTTAAGGAACGACGATATTTAAATGGTAAAAGGAAAGTTTTGTACTTTGGTCAGGTGTGGGAACAAGAGTTGGTCAGTCTAATACAAAAAGGGGAAGGAATTTATCCTATTTCTAGGTTGCTAAATGCGGATATAGCTACAATAAAGAAATATGCACAAAAGAACAATATATTAGGTAAATGGCAACCTCCAAGATCATATATCCCAGTGGAGAAAAATCAAAATAATTTTATTAAGGTAAACCATTATAATATATGGAAAGATAGTATTAAAGAAAATCCTCATTTAAATAAAACAGCAATAAGAGCGTTGATTCCTGCAACTTATACGTGGCTATATCGAAATGATAAGGAATTCCTAACTGAAAATTCTCCATCTGTATCATCCCAATCAATAAAACAAGAAGGTAAAGTCGATTGGGGAGTTAGGGATATTGTAATGTTGAAAACAGTTAAATTAATATTAAAAAACTGGGATAAAGATAATAAAAAGCCGAAAAGGAAAACAAAAAGCTCGGTTGTTAAAAAAACGCAAAAATTTTATTGGCTATATAAACACCCAGAGTACTTTCCAAAAACACTTGCTTACCTTGAATCAGCAGTTGAATCAGTTGCGGATTTTCAAATAAGGCGGGTTAAATGGCTACTTAATAATGACTTTAAAAAAAGAATGGTTAAGGAGTGGCAAATATATAGCAGAGCTGGTTTACGTTCAAATATTGAAGAAAGGGTTAAAATCATTATCAGAGAAGAAGTAACTTTACATAATATAAAAGTCTCTAAAGTGATGCCTGTAAATGAAGAAAAATAAAAACTCTATTTTTAAACGTTAATATGGTCAAGGACCATTTTTTTAATATTAACTGTGTTTAAGAAGGATATTGGACTTTATTTATTAATAAGTGAAAAGGAGTAATGTACATAGTAAAATAACAAACGAACTAATAATGTAACAATTGTATTTTAAAAACTGAAATAGATTAGTTATTTTATGGATTAAAGATTTATTTACATTAATTATTGAATTATTAAAGAAAGGGTTTGTATGTAGATTAATGAAAAAATTCAATTAACTGTGAATGCCTTTTTTTCTTGTAAGTTTTGAGTAACTTGTAAATGTTGTTTTTGGTAGGTCAAAAAGTAAAAAAGTTGTTCACAATAAAATCAAGCTTTATGGTAACTATTTTTGAACGATTTTTTTCCTTGATGACATTATTATTATAAAATTTGTTTTAAAAAACCTTTTACCAAAAATTATTGGTAAAAGGTTTTTTTATTTTTAACCTAATTAAGTTTAGGATAAAAAACTAATTTATAGGTACCATCTACTGTGCAAATGAAACGAAGCTATCATTTATTTCAATTCATAACCTGTTACATTACGATTTTATATACATTTTGGAGAAATTTAAGGTATTTGCTTGTTGACAAAAAATAGTAAAAGGAATATATTAATGTCAGTTAGTACTGACAATCCATAGGGGGAAATTTATTATTTATGGTTTCGAATCGAAAACAAGAGACAAGTGAAAAAATTATAACAACAGCAATAGATCTTTTTTCTGAAAATGGATATAAAGGAGTAACAACTGAGGAAATAGCAAGGGAAGCGGGTTTCAGCGAAAAGACGCTTTTTAGACATTTTCAAAGTAAACAAAATTTATTGGAAAAAGCGATTGATCGATATCATTATGGTGAGGAAATGCGAACCATTTTTGAAAGCAAACTTGTCTGGAGTTTGAAAGAGGATTTAGAGTTAATTAGCCAAAATTACCATCGAATTATGTTTCAAAATCGAAAGCTCCTAAAAATGCTTATGAAGATAGGGGAGAATGTTCCTGGAATACACCAATATTCTCATAGACATCCTGAGCTATTAAAGGAATATTTAACAAACTATTTCGAAGAGATGAAGAACAGGGGGAAAATTATTCCGATTGATGCGGAAAAAATGGCTATTACGTTTCTTTATATGAATTTTGGGTTTGCAAATGGCAGAATGAACGGAGATGCCTCCTTTAAGGAAGGAGAGTTTGAAAAGCTCCTAAATGCTAGTATCACATTATTTATTAGGGGATTAACCCCCTAATATGTCTTTTGACTATAATGTCAGTCAGTACAGACATTCATTTTGAAAAGGGGAAGTGAAGAAATGAATAAAGAATTGAAAAAACAAGGTAATGAAAAATTATTAATGATTATGATGCTCACTGTAACTCTCTCATCAATGAGTATATTGATGTTTAATTTTGTTCTCCCGCAAATAAGCAAAGAATTTCAGCTTACAAATTCACAGGTAAGCTGGGTTACTTCAGCATACACACTTTTATATGGGATTGGTACAGCGATTTACGGAAAACTTGCAGATCGCTATAAGCTGAAAAATTTATTAATCTTCGGTTTATTACTTTTTGCATTTGCATCCTTATTAGGCTTCTTCTCTCATTCTTACCTTCTCTTACTAGTAGCAAGATGTTTACAAGCGGCTGGTGCAGCGACAATTCCAGCTACAGCAACTCTCATTCCAATCAGATATTTCCCTCTAGAAAAAAGAGGTACAGCAATGGGGACAGTGTTTATTGGGACGGCTCTTGGAAGTGCGATTGGACCAATTGTTTCTTCGTTAGTTGTTACTATTGTAAACTGGCGATGGCTGTTTTGTATCCCTTTATTAGTTCTGTTGACATTGCCACTTTATATGAAGTACTTAGGTGATGAGGAAGGAACGAATACTAGGATTGATTGGTTAGGAGGTGGACTGTTAGCGCTGAGCGTAGCCCAATTTTTACTTGGTGTAACAAATAATGTGATGTGGGTTACAGGAGGGATTGCTGTTCTCGTCTTATTTATATATCGTATTCGTTTAGCAAAGTATCCTTTTATTCAACCTCAATTATTTAAAAACAAAACATATATTTCATATTTAATATTGGCGTTTCTTGTAACGGGTATAGGTTATTCACTATTCTTTTTAACTCCTTTATTCTTAGCAGATGTTCAAAATCTCCCAGTTAATTTAATTGGTTTAGCAATGGTACCAGCTGCAGCTGCAACTGCATTATTAAATAGACAAGGAGGAAAGATTGCAGATTCAAAAGGAACGCCAACATTATTCTTTCTTGCATCTAGTTTATTAATCATTTGTTTTTTCATGCTATCTACATTTATTTATTCAACCTCAATGTTAATTGCGATATTTTTAATAATCGGGAATGTTGGCCAATCATTTATGATGATCGTTATGTCAAAATCGATTTCCTTAACATTACCTAGTGAACATTCAGGTGTAGGTATGGGGTTATTAATGATGCAAAATTTCATTTCAGGATCTATCGCTATTGGGATATATGGGAGAGCAGTTGATATGGCAGGGGAAAGTCCGTGGAATCCTTTTAATCAGCTATCAATTGGTACGACATTCAGTAATATTTTCTTTGTATTGTTTGCTTTACATGTGTTTATATTGATTGTTTATATACTAAGTAGAAGAGTAACTAGGAGTAAAAACATTATGAATTAACCATTAATTGATTTTCTAGGTTTAGTCAATAATCAGTCAAAATTCGTACTGGATTCAAATATGGGTCCAGTTTTTTGTTATTACTCAGAAATAAGGCCACCATTGTATTATGAAAAATTCCCCATTCTCCAAAATTAACCCCTAAGAAAAGACCTGATTCACAATAGAACGGTAATCTAAACGATATTAAACATTCTAATGTCCTGAAGCCGATTAACTTTTTTATTTTTTAAATTGTTAATCGTATTGATATCTTATGTTGAACTTGCAGGTGCGAATAAACTACTAAGCATATAAGTCAATAGGAGTAGCCTGATAATCCTCTAATAATTGACAAATATCCCCCTTTTTTATAAAAAAATCACAGTAAATTGAAGTAAAATGTTGAATATTTTGTAATATTAGTTCGAATCTACCTTGTTTGTCTCGATAAATTCAATATATCATTAAAATGTCAACGGATAAATATTTCCATTTCCTTATGTTGATAGTATTTTCAAAAACTAAATATTTAAGGACAATATTGATCCCTCCAAATACATCAAGGTTTATCCTACAAAAGTACTATAATATAAACTCGATTATTTATATGACTTAAGTCTTTATTAATGTCGTCGTTTCTCCCTTTTAAAAGATAATCCAAATGTAATAGGGTCATTTATAAAAGGGGAATGATAAAGGAAGTTTAGTATTTTCATAATTTTAAGGAGGTGAGAATGTCTTGTATAAGAAGTCGATGTTTTTTGTTGTCATATGTGCATTATTACTAATTACCGCTTGTAAGGCAGATGATTCAGCGAAGTCATCAGATAGTAAGAAAAATGAAGAAAAGGATTCTGTACATATTCAAGAGGAAAAAGTAGAACAAAAAACAAATCCAGCAACTGTAGAAGTTGATAATTCATAACAGGTAAGTGCTAAATGTAAAAGTACCAGCTTAAGGTGATGTCCCTCCTCCAAACGACGGAGATAATAACAATGATGGTACAGACCCTGTAAAGCCAGACAATGAACCAGCAAGAGATCCACAAAAGCTGCCACAAACAGGTGAAGACCAATCAAATTACATTCTGATTGGATTACTGATGATCGGAACTGCATTAATTGGGCTGTTAGTGAGAAGAAGATATTTAACAAAATAATCTAATAAGTTATGAAACTAGCACCTAAAGATAAATTTATAGTTACAATTTATTTTTAGGTGCTTTTTCGAAATTTGGATTTAATAGTGTGAAGCTTTGTTTAATGAATCGAGTATTTAAAAGAGATATAGAGGATTCTAAATACTTCTTTTTGATTAACTTATCTATTGGTAATTTTATTCGATTCGAAACTAAGTAAGTTAAAATAATACTTAAAAATAATCTTATAAAAATACTTTAATGAGCTAATTGTATAGTGAGAATATTTTTTCGAAATGATTAGGAGATTTTATGAGAAAGAAAAATCATAAAAAAATAATCAACCTGTTGCTTTGGACTTTGTTATTGTGTGGGACATTATTTTTATTTCATGAGCCAATAAAAAATCTGCTTGTATCGTTAGGAATAAACACAATAGGAATTGACAAGATAAGTGCCGACGATATTAAAAAAAATAATGGTAAGAATAGTTCATTTGATTTTGATGAAGTACAAGAACTAGATTTAAGAACAATTCTTATGGCAAATTTAAATAAAAATGATATTACAATTATTGGTGGAATTAGTATCCCAAGTGTAAATTTGAATTTACCAATTGGTAAAGGAACTTCAAAGTATACATTAGCTTTAACGGCTGGAACTTTGAAAGAGGAACAAGTAATGGGTGAGGGAAATTATGCTTTAGCAGGGCATCATATGAAACGTGACGATTTGCTGTTCAGTCCTTTATATAATGTTGAAAAAGGATCAGCCGTATATTTAACAGATTTAAATTACATATATGAATATAAAATATATGAGCAAAGAACGATAGAAGCAACAGATGTTGAAGTGATTGACGATATAGAAGGGGAGACGGTTTTAACCCTTATAACATGTGATGATGATGGTGAGACTAGATTATTAACGAGAGGTCACTTTGTACAGAAAACGACTATTGATGAGGCAAAGAAAGAGGCAAGAGATGCATTTAAGCTAGAAGTAAATAATAAATAAACGCCAATTAATTACCCCAAAGGAGAGCTATTAATCCAATGGGGTATTTTTTTGTTCACAGGAAAAGAATGAGTGAATTTTGTATACATTCTGAGACTATAAATGTTCGATTAAATCTAAATAATATTGCCGCAAATCCTCCTTTAGTTTCACAGGCTCAATAATTTTAATTGATTTCCCAAAGCCTGCAAGATATGTCATGATAAAGCTTGTTTCATTAGCCTCATATGAACCTACTAGAAATGTTCCCTCTCTCTCATAAAGCAATTTCATAGATGGGTAATGCTCCTGTTTAAATCGTTCAATTCCCGCTTGATTTGTCATCAAACATTTAAAATGAATCGCAGTTTTTGAAGGTTTCCAAAGGGAATGGGCGTTTTCGAACGTAATGTCAATAAGCTTTTCATCTGGTTGAATCGTTGTTGCCTCAGCTGATGTGATTCGATCACAACGGAACACGCGATACGCTTTTTTATTCATATCATAAGCCTGACAATACCAATATCCCTTCATCGTATAAATGGCAATCGGGTGTATAATGCGAGTGCTTTTTTTACTCGTTGTTAGGTACGTAATTTGCAGCACAATATTTTTAACTGCTGCCATTAATAACGTATCTAAATGTTCACTATCTTTGATTTGCTTTATATGATGGAACGCGATACGATTTTGCATCCTTTCAATTTCTTTACGTTGGTTTTCCGAAAGCTCATGTAAAAACTTATTGTGAATCGATTGAAAAGAGATTTGAAATGGTATTGTCGAGAAGCTCTTAAGCGATTGCATTGCAAAATAAAGTGCATAGATTTCTTGGTTTGTAAATGAGATTGGTGGGAGCTGAATTTGAGTAAGTAAACGATATCCACCATACCGACCATATTCTGCGTAAATGGGTGCTCCTAGTTCTTCTAATGCAGCAATATCTCTAATTGCAGTTCTTTTTGAGATTTGAAATTGTTCCATTAGGTCACGAAGAGTAAATTGTTGTTTTTGATTAATAAAACGGAGCATTTGATTAAGCCGTTCTGATTTTTTCATTCTAATCCCTCTTAATGGTGCCTTTATATGTCACCTTTATTGATTATAGTTGTAAGTGTAATCAAAAATGACTAAGGAGGCAATAATATGAATTTTGAAGTGATTCCATTTTTATCGTTAAATGGTCAAGCTGCGGCAGCAATAGCATTTTATGAGGAATACCTGGGAGCGAAGGTTATTTTTAAGAAAACCTATCAGGAAATGAAAGAAATGGTGCCAAATTTCAGCTATGAAGCAGGAAAAGATGATTATATTACACACTCTGTTCTAGAAATAGGTAGAAATAAGCTTATGATTGCAGAAGAAGAAATGGATACGACGCAACCTTGGCAACAAGGGAATAGCTTTTCATTATGTATACAATCAAAGGATTACAACGAAATTGATAAATTATATAGGTCATTAACTAAACATAAAGAGGTAACAGTTTTAGCCCCGTTTGAAAAAAACTCATTTAGTCCAGGGTATGGAATTATTAGAGATCCATTTGGGGTTGTAATCCAGCTATGTGTAACCGTTCATGACTTTTAATTGAAAAAAATAAAAAGAGGATGTCTCGAAGTTATTAGCCCCTTAGCTTTGAGACATTTCTTTTTACTTAACAAAAATTTTTAGTTTAAAAAGAAGGATTGTAACGAGACGTTTTAGAATTTACATTAAGATGAATTCTCTATATCTTTTAATGTATGATAGAAAGATGGTTTCACATACATTGTTGCTTTTCGATAGTATTTACTTTTCGTTAAATAGAAAAAATAAATTTAAGCACATATTTTTCCTATATTTACTTTACCCTTTTTTAGGCTTTTGGTATGTTGGTATCATGAATGTTCCTACTAGAAAGCTTGCAAACGAAAGTCCTCTTATTAAATCGTAATTTCCATTAGACTTAAAGAATAAAACATTTAAACACATTGCTATCGCACCTATTAATAATAGAATTATCCCAATTACTTTTCTATTCATTATACATAACTCCTAACTTCTCTTTTTAATAAAGGCTATGTTAAAGATTATTGTTAATTTTTAAGCACTTAGTTGAGTGGAGCGGATACGAGACCCTATAGACACTTGAGCTAAAGCAGCCTGGACCGTCGGCGGAAAGCAAATGTCTACAGTGGAAATCAACAAACAAAGTTTAATAGAGCCTTAATTAATAATGTAATGACCTTGATTAGCTTAGACAAATCTTTCTAAACTACAACCACTTGAAATAGATAATAGACATAAGTAATATTTTACTAAAAAATACAAATATTGTCACACATAAATACATTAAATTTGAGAAAAGAAGTAAAAAGAGTATGAATTCAATAGATTTTTTAATGGTTCCATTTATTCATCTCTTTTGAAGATTTAATAAACGCTAGAATTAAAAGAATCTGCTTCTGGGGGTGTTGACTCCAATTTACGGTTGTCCTTTTTTGAAGGAATGAAAAAAACTACTTAAGTACAAAAATAAAAGGTTGTGAAAAAATGTATACGGAAACAGAGCAAATATCGGGAAACTGGAAGAGGAATATTATCCTTTTTCTAAGTAGCCAAACAATATCTTTATTCGGATCAGCATTAGTTCAATATGCCATTATGTGGTATATTACGCTTGAAACAGAGTCAGGTGTTATGATGACCTTGTTCATTATCTGCGGCTTTATCCCGACATTCTTTTTATCTCCTTTTGCAGGGGTATGGGCAGATCGATATGATAGAAAACGATTAATCATGTTAGCTGATGGGATGATTGCAACAGCAACCTTACTGCTAGCGATCTTGTTTTTGCTGGGCTATGACTCATTCTGGTTACTGTTTGTAATGGCAGCAATTCGTGCGTTAGGTACAGGGATACAAACTCCAGCTGTTGGAGCGATATTGCCACAAATCGTGCCTAAGGATATGCTAACAAGGGTAAACGGAATTAACGGGAGCATTCAAGCGATCATTATGTTTATTGCTCCAATGGTTAGTGCTGCATTATTAAGTATGACATCAATTGAAATGATATTCTTTATTGATGTTGTGACAGCAGTGATTGCCATTTTAACATTGCTCGTATTTTTAAACACTTCATCGCATCGGAAGGCGTCAGAACAGCAACAGACGAGTTATTTTAATGATTTTAAACAAGGGATTGTTTATATAAGAAAGCATGCCTTTTTATTGAAGTTCTTTTTATTCTTTGCTGTATTCTTTGTTCTCATGGCCCCAGCCTCATTTTTAACTCCATTGCAGGTTACGCGAAGCTTTGGAAGTGACGTATGGAGACTAACGGCAATTGAACTAGCATTTTCGGTCGGGATGATGGTCGGTGGAGGCGTAATAGCTTCCTGGGGCGGTTTTCAAAATAGGATTAATACGTTGGCATTTGCAAGCTTTATTATGGGAGCCTGTACGTTAGGATTAGGTGTTGTTCCTAATTTTTGGGTTTACTTAGCGATTATGGCGATATTTGGGGTAGCGATGCCGATTTTTAATACACCGGCAAATGTCCTGTTACAGGAGAGGGTAGAAGAAAACTATTTAGGAAGAATTTTTGGTGTATTAGGGATGATTTCTACCTCGATGATGCCATTAGGAATGCTCATTTTCGGTCCAATCGCCGATATCATAAAAATTGAATGGTTATTAATCGGAACAGGGCTGTTCATATTAGTTCTTACTGTTTTCTTAATGAGGAATCGAACATTAGTTGAATCAGGAAAACCGGCAGGAGAGGAATCTGTTAGCTAATTTTACAAACTTTGCTTCGTAAAGCACCTTGATAAGTGATTTCAAGGTGTTTTTTGTTTTGCTATTAACGAACGATACCTGTGGGTTGAAGTGAATATTCTAACTAAAATTTGACATAATATCCGTGTAATCATTCAAAAGGAGGAGACAGAATGTCATTACATCCATATGTTCCGTTACATCGGTTTGCGAATTTAAGAAAAGACTTTGACCACTTTTTTCAGGACTTCCCTTCTATTATTGGAGATGAGCAATCCTTCGGAGGCATTAAAGTAGATGTCCATGAAACGGAGACAGAAGTTGTTGCTATTTGTGACATTCCGGGTCTTGAAAAAAAGGAAGATGTCGATATACAAATTGAACAAAGTACATTAAAAATTTCTGGTAGTATAAATCGGACAAATGAAGTAAAAGAGGAAAAGATGTATCGAAAAGAACGTTATGTGGGCAATTTTCATCGACAAATTCCGCTTCCTAGTCCTATTTCCGAGGAAGGTGTTAAAGCATCCTATAAAAATGGTGTATTAGAGGTACGGATGCCTAAGCTACAAAAGGAGTCAAAAAGGAGAATTGATGTAGAATTTCATTAAAGATTAGGGCCAGTCCTCGCTAATGGGGACTGGTCTTTAATGTGCGCCCGGCATGGGTACAGTCTATAGGGTGCAAGTCCCGAGCCACGAAGGTAGTAGTAGTGGTTAGTTTAACGCAAGGGTGTCCGTGGTGACGCGGAATCTGAAGGAAGCGGGCGG
>NZ_JBQENT010000069.1:0-16585 GCF_052044855.1 Metabacillus sp. 22489 | reverse complement strand
AAAAATGTGGGGGTGAAATGTATCCTGAGTATTATAAAGGGGTACATGGCATAGAGTACAAATTATCGGATATTCTCTAACCATGAAAAGGACCGGGCTATGCCCGGTTTTTCTTATTGAGAAATATGGTTTGAAAAATATAAAAAAATAAATAATTTGAAAGAGGAAGCTTTAATTTGGAAAAGATTAAAGCATGTCCTCTAAAAAATTTATAATATAAAAAGGAATTTTCTTTTTAGCTATTTCCATGTAACGTAGTATAAATGGATAATCATTATTTGGTGCAGTTAAAAGAAGATCATACCACCATTCTGTTTCATAACGGGATATCATGCTTAAATTATATAGCAATAAATAATGAACGAGGATTTCAGGTAAGTTTAAAAATGCATCTTTTGTTGAGGGAAGGTAATAGCAGTCATCCTCAAGACAATACAAAAATGGATTTAGGTTATATTTAAAAACGGAATTTTTATTTATTGTTACTACACTATCTTTGGTATTTGGCAAATGCTCAAAAGCGTAATTTTCACATAAAATTTCTGCCAATCGTTTAGAAGATATATGAAAGTGATTTGAAATATCCTCTGTTATGACAAATTCATGTTGGGAAGAGTTTATTTTTAAGAAAAGCTCCTTTTCAAGATGGAATTGATATACTTCATTCATTTCGGGTATTTGTCTTAATAATAAGTCCATTGAGTATTTTTCTATTTCTAAATGATTGATGTTATATAGTTTAGTAGCGATATGAGGAAATAATCCATTACGTTGAACTTTTACCTCATCATTTAAAAACAAATAGTGCTGCTTTTTACGTTTCCTACTAGAAACACCATGTGAAAGCACGGTTGAGCTTGATGGGTATTCTGGGTCAAGTATTAATAAACAAGCTTTAATTAATTGGGACAAACCATAGAATAGCAACATAGGTTGTATCGCTTGGGGAGATTGATTCGCCTGCATAAAGAAATTTTCACCGTGCTTAAGAAAATAAACAAATCTGTAACAGTTATCATATGAAAGTTGATTTGAATTGTTTATGTGTAAATGTTGGTAAATGTTGTCTAGCCTTTTTTGAATCGTTTGTGTTGATTGATATGATAGTAAGCGTTCCCAATATTGTTGTGTCATGAATTTACACTCCATTTAATAATATTCTAAATATTTAAATTCTTTTCTCCTTCCTTGACAGTCGTGTTTACTGTTGTTAATCTACTAATAATATTTTGCCGAAAAAAGGGGGATTTACTTATGTGGGAACAAAAATTTTCTAAAGAAGGTTTAACTTTTGATGATGTATTATTGGTACCAGCAAAATCTGAAATATTACCTAGGGATGTAGATTTAAGTGTACAGCTTACCCCTACCTTAAAATTGAATATTCCAATTATTAGTGCGGGTATGGATACTGTAACTGAAGCAGAGCTTGCTATTGCGATAGCGAGACAAGGTGGTCTTGGTGTAATCCATAAAAATATGTCCATTGAGCAACAGGCTGAGCAGGTAGATAAAGTCAAACGTTCTGAACGAGGAGTAATTACTGATCCCTTTTACTTAACTCCAGAACATCAAGTTTATGACGCTGAACATTTAATGGGGAAATATCGTATTTCTGGTGTTCCTATTGTAAACAACCCTGAAGAACAGAAGTTAGTTGGTATTATTACTAACCGTGATATGCGATTCATTCAAGATTTTTCAATTAAAATTAGTGATGTGATGACAAAGGATAATCTTGTCACAGCAGGAGTAAATACAACTTTGAAAGATGCAGAAAGTATCCTTCAAAAGCATAAAATTGAAAAATTACCTCTTGTCGATGAAACTGGTGCTTTAAAAGGATTAATTACAATTAAAGATATTGAAAAAGTCATTGAATTTCCAAATTCAGCTAAGGATGCACATGGTCGACTTATTGTTGCAGCAGCTGTTGGTGTAACTGCTGACACAATGGTACGAGTAGAAAAGCTAGTTGAGAAAAATGTTGATGCAATCGTTGTTGATACAGCACATGGACATTCAAAAGGCGTTTTAGAGACAGTGAAAAAAATACGTACTGAATACCCAAATTTAAATATTATCGCAGGAAACGTTGCAACTGCTGAAGCAACAAAGGCACTTATTGAAGCAGGTGCCAATGTTGTAAAGGTTGGAATAGGGCCTGGTTCTATTTGTACAACAAGGGTTGTAGCTGGTGTTGGTGTTCCGCAAATTACAGCTGTTTATGATTGTGCTACAGAAGCTAGAAAACACGGAATTGCAATCATTGCAGATGGAGGAATTAAGTACTCAGGTGATATGGTAAAAGCACTTGCAGCAGGCGGCCATGCAGTAATGCTTGGAAGCTTATTGGCAGGTACTTCCGAAAGTCCAGGAGAGACAGAAATTTATCAAGGTAGACGTTTTAAAGTATACCGTGGAATGGGTTCAATCGCTGCAATGGAAAAAGGAAGTAAGGATCGTTATTTCCAAGAGGATAATAAGAAATTTGTTCCAGAGGGTATTGAAGGAAGAACACCATATAAAGGACCGTTATCTGAAACGATTTACCAATTAGTTGGCGGTATCCGTTCAGGAATGGGCTACTGTGGTACTAAAAATCTTCAAGAATTAAGAGAAAATACTCAGTTTATCCGAATGACTGGTGCAGGCTTAAAAGAAAGTCACCCACATGATGTTCAAATTACGAAAGAAGCTCCAAACTATTCATTATAAAAGGAAATAAGTGAGACGTTCGTCTCACTTATTTTTTTAGTTAAAAGCAAATATGATAAAAATGACAGAATTATAACAATTGACAGAGTGTTGCACACTGTCTATTTTTTTTACTCTATATATGTTAAAATCGATCATGTTGTTTCTAAAACGTAAAGAGAATCAAAATGAATAGTTTACCCAATTTCATTAAAAATAATGAGATATTTATATATAAATAAAAATTAAATTAGGAGGCACTAAATTGAACAATAAACGTACTAAATTTATCGTTTTTCTCTTTTTGTTCACATTAATTGTTACGGCTATTTCTCCACTTAGAACTGCAAGTGCTGCAGAAAATTCAATTGATGTTAATGCTAGCTCAGCAATCATTATTGAGGAAAGTACAGGAACAATCCTTTATGGTAAAAATATTGATGAGAAATTACCAGTTGCTAGTATGGCAAAGGTAATGACAGAGTATTTAGTATTAGAGGCTGTAAAAGAGGGACGAATTAAGTGGGAGCAAACATATACACCAAGTGAGTATGTATATAAAATTTCTCAAAACAAAGAGTATTCAAATGTCCCATTAAGACAGGATGGTTCATATACTGTTAAAGAATTATATGAAGCGATGGCTATCTATTCAGCAAATGGAGCAGCTATTGGATTAGCTGAAATTATTTCAGGAACAGAAACAAATTTCATTAAGCTTATGAATGAGAAAGCAAAAGAGCTTGGCTTAACGAATTATGAATTTGTTAATGCAACTGGATTAGAAAATGGAGACCTAATGGGAATGCACCCAGAAGGTACAAGCCCAGATGCTGAAAACAAATTATCAGCACGTGATATGGCATTATTATCACAAAAGCTTATTCAGGATTTTCCGGAAGTTATAGAAACAGCTAGTATTGCGAAAAAGACCTTTAAAGAGGGAACTGAAATGTTGAACTGGAACTGGATGTTACCAGATTCAACCATTAAAGGTTATGAATATGAAGGGGTAGATGGATTAAAAACAGGTTCTACTAATAAAGCTGGTTCATGTTTTACGGCAACAGCAACAAAAAATGGAATGCGTGTAGTAGCGGTTGTAATGAATGCAAAGGGTGAGAACTTACATTCAGCGAGATTTTTAGAAATGGAAAAAATGTTAAATTATGGATTTAATAATTTTGCTGTAAAAGAAATCTTTCCAGCAAAATATCAAGTTGAAAAGCAATCAAGTTTACCAGTAGTAAAAGGTAAGGAAAAAAGCGTATCAATTCAAACAAAGGATCCATTAACATTAGTAATCCGAAATGGTGATGAAAAGGCATATAAAGCCAAATTTAATATTAATAAAGATAAATTAACAAAAAACGGTGAACTGACTGCTCCTTTGAAAAAGGGTGAAACGGTTGGAACCATGACTGTTAGTTATACAGGAAATGGTGAAGCATTAAGTTTTATTCAAGAAGGAAAACAACCGCAAGTTGATGTTGTTACAGAGGTTGCGGTTGAAAAAGCAAATTGGTTTGTTCTATCTATGAGAGCTGTTGGAAGCTTTTTTAGTGGTTTATGGGGAACAATAACAGATACAGTAAAAGGTTGGTTCTAAGAGAAGGCTCCTAATGAAGGGAGCCTTTTTACTATATTTCTTTTAAATAATCTATTATTTTTGAATTGTTTTACTAATTCTCGTTATTTTGATAGGATTTTTATAAAAGTTAGGATAAAATATAGCGTAGATGAATTTTATAAATCTCTATTACAAATCCTATTTAAAGGAAATTACATAAGGGGGACAAACAGAATGAGTAATACAACTGGTACTGATCGCGTAAAACGTGGTATGGCTGAAATGCAAAAAGGCGGCGTTATTATGGACGTTGTGAACGCTGAGCAGGCGAAAATTGCAGAGGAGGCAGGTGCTGTAGCCGTAATGGCATTAGAACGTGTCCCTGCTGATATTAGAGCTGCTGGTGGCGTTGCTAGAATGGCTGATCCGACAATTGTTGAGGAAGTAATGAATGCAGTATCTATTCCAGTAATGGCAAAAGCACGTATTGGGCATATTGTTGAAGCGCGTGTTCTTGAAGCGATGGGAGTAGATTATATTGACGAAAGTGAAGTATTAACTCCAGCTGATGAGGAATTTCATCTATTGAAAAGTGATTTCACTGTACCATTTGTTTGTGGTTGCCGTGATTTAGGTGAAGCAACTCGTCGTATCGCAGAAGGTGCTTCGATGCTACGTACAAAAGGTGAGCCAGGCACAGGAAACATTGTTGAGGCTGTACGTCATATGCGTAAAGTAAATGCGCAAATCCGAAAAGTAGTCGCAATGAGTGAAGATGAATTAATGACTGAAGCTAAAAATCTTGGAGCACCATTTGAATTGCTTCTTCAAATTAAAAAAGAAGGCAAACTGCCAGTTGTTAACTTTGCAGCAGGTGGCGTTGCAACTCCTGCAGACGCTGCATTAATGATGCAATTAGGCGCAGATGGGGTATTTGTAGGTTCTGGTATTTTTAAATCAGAGAACCCAGCAAAATTTGCTCGTTCAATCGTTGAAGCAACTACACATTACCAAGACTATGAATTAATCGCTAAGCTTTCAAAAGGACTTGGATCTGCTATGCAAGGTATTGAAATTTCAAGCCTATTACCAGAGCATAGAATGCAAGAGCGTGGATGGTAATTAAAAGGAGTTTTATTCATGTTAAAAATAGGTGTTTTAGGTTTACAAGGGGCTGTTAGGGAGCATATCCAGTCAATTGAAGCATGTGGTGCTGAAGGGATTGTCATCAAACAAGTGAATCAGCTTGAAGAAGTAGATGGCTTAATCATTCCCGGTGGAGAGAGTACGACAATGCGTCGGTTAATTGATAAATACGATTTTATGGACCCATTAAAAGAATTTGCAGCTGCAGGAAAGCCGATGTTTGGTACATGTGCAGGCTTAATTTTACTTGCAAAAAATCTCGTTGGGTATAATGAATCCCATTTGGGCTTGCTTGATGTAACAGTTGAACGCAATTCCTTTGGACGCCAAAAGGACAGTTTTGAGGCTGAGCTGACAATAACCGGTGTTGGTGAGAATTTTGTAGGAGTATTTATTCGAGCTCCACATATTGTGGAAGTAGGAGAAGATGTTGAAATTCTATCGAAACATAATGGACGAATTGTTGCGGCGCGCCAGGGGCAATTTTTAGGATGTTCTTTCCATCCAGAATTAACAGATGATCACCGTATGACACAATTATTTATTAATATGGTGAAAGAATCCAAATAAATGTATAAAATTGTTGCGTGTGCTACACACTTGTAGTAAGTTATGATTACGATAGTAAATATGTTAACGTGATGATAGGAACTAGTAGCAGGATGTTCTATCTTAAGAGAGCTGATGGTCGGTGTGAATCAGTGATAGATGCTTGTGAATCCATCCTTGAATGAAATACTGAACGAGTAAAGCTTTAGTAAGTATTTCCGGTAAAAGGCCGTTATCAAATAAGTGAAAGGTACAATTGTATCTTTAACTAGGGTGGCAACGCGGGTAACTCTCGTCCCTTTTGGGATGGGGGTTTTTTGTATTTTTATCATTATTTTTAAAGGAGAATAGGTATGTTAGATATTAAATATTTACGTAATAACCTTGAGGAAGTAAAAGAAAAGTTATCAAAGCGTGGAGAAGATTTAACTGACTTCGGAAAGTTTGAAGACTTAGATAAGAAAAGAAGAGAATTAATTTCTGAAACTGAAGAATTAAAAAGTAAAAGAAATGATGTTTCTTCTCAAATTGCCCAGCTGAAAAGGGAAAAGAAAGACGCTGATCAATTAATTATTGAGATGAAAGAAGTAGGAGAAAAAATAAAAGGATTAGATGAAGAACTGCGTGAGGTAGAGAAGGAATTAGAGGTTCTATTACTTTCTATCCCTAATATTCCACATGAAAGTGTACCAGTAGGTGATACAGAGGATGATAATGTGGAGGTACGAAAGTGGGGGGAACTTCCTGAGTTTTCATTTGAGCCAAAACCTCATTGGGATATTGCAGATGAATTAGAAATACTAGATTTTGAAAGAGCTGCAAAAGTTACAGGAAGTCGATTTGTTTTTTACAAAGGCTTAGGTGCAAGATTAGAGAGAGCTTTGTTTAATTTTATGCTTGATTTGCATGTCGATGAACACGGATATACAGAGATTTTCCCACCATTCATTGTCAATCGTGATAGTATGACAGGAACTGGACAGCTACCTAAATTTGAAGAGGATGCTTTTAAAATTGCTGGAGAAGATTATTTCTTAGTACCAACTGCAGAGGTTCCTGTAACGAATCTACATCGTGAGGAAATTCTATCAGTAGAACAGTTGCCTATCAAATATGTGGCGTTTAGCACAAACTTCCGCTCAGAGGCAGGATCTGCCGGAAGAGATACGAGAGGTTTAATTCGCCAACATCAATTCAATAAAGTAGAACTAGTTCGTTTTGTAAAACCAGAGGATTCTTATGCTGAGCTTGAGAAGCTAACAGGACACGCTGAAAAGGTCTTGCAATTATTAGAGCTTCCTTATCGTGTTATGAGTATGTGTACAGCTGACCTAGGCTTTACTGCAGCTAAAAAATATGACATAGAGGTATGGATTCCAAGCTATGGTACGTACCGCGAAATTTCTTCATGTAGTAATTTCGAATCATTCCAGGCAAGACGTGCTAATATTCGCTTTAGACGCGATCCGAAGGCGAAGGTTGAACATGTTCATACATTAAATGGATCTGGCTTAGCGATCGGAAGAACAGTAGCAGCTATATTGGAAAATTATCAAGAGGAAGATGGATCTGTGGTGATTCCTAAAGTATTAAGACCTTACATGGGAAATAAAGAGAGAATTAGTGTTACAGACTAAGGAAGAAAATGAAATACTAGGGGAGAAATTTCTCCTCTAGTTTCATGTATATGTTGAAAAAAATGCGGAAAAGCTTTTATAAGAGGCGTTCAACTTTTTTGATAAAAAATATTAAAATAATTGTTGACTTCTTATTTAACGTTATGTTATAGTAAATCTTGTCGATACGGAGGAATACCCAAGTCCGGCTGAAGGGATCGGTCTTGAAAACCGACAGGGGTGTCAAAGCCCGCGGGGGTTCGAATCCCCCTTCCTCCTCCATAATTTTAAATTAAAACCATATTTAGCGCATAAAATATGGTAGATTGTATAAAAATCATTACGGTATTGTAGTGATTTTTTTTATTGTTTTTTGCTGAGCCAGTTATTTTTAGGAATCAATTATATTTTTAGTTAAAATAAAGCTAGGGGATAGTAGATTTTCTAATTTTAGAAAATCTACTATCCCCTAGCTTTTATTATTTATAATCTTTTGTATTTGTTGGCTTGATTGATAAAATAACCTATTCTCTCGATAATTGGTTCAATTGATTGCTTGTCTGACATAATGTCATAATCATTTATATTAATTCTCATTACCGGACATGTGTTAAAGTTGTTAATCCAATTTTCATAACGACTATACATTTCTTCCCAATAAGAAACAGGTGTTTGTTGTTCCATAGGACGTCCACGAAGCTTAATTCTTTCTAATATATCCTCTAAACTACCTTCAAGGAAAATGAGTAAATCAGGACGGGGAAAATATGGCGTCATGACCATTGCCTCAAACAAATTTGTATATGTTTCATAGTCAACTTCGGACATTGTTCCTTTTTCATAATGCATTTTAGCGAAGATCCCTGTATCTTCATAAATTGAGCGATCTTGAATAAATCCCCCACCATATTCAAAAATTCTCTTTTGCTCCTTAAATCGTTCAGCTAGAAAATAGATTTGTAAGTGAAAGCTCCACCGTTCAAAATCAGCATAAAATTTATCTAAATAAGGGTTTGTATCAACTTTTTCAAAGGAAGTCTTGAAACCGAGTGCATCAGCAAGAGCGTTTGTCATCGTTGATTTACCGACCCCAACAGTACCTGCAATTGTGATAACGGAATTGCTAGGAATATTGTATTTTTCTCGTAAATTCATAGTAGCTTACTCCTTTAATAAAGATGTTTTTCCAGTATTTTTATAATTTTTGCAAGGTCTGCTTTATTTTTGACAAAATCAAAGGAATCACCATCAATTTTAATAACTGGTATTGTTGGGTTTTCCTCTTGCCACTTCGAAATGGAGACCTCATAATCCTCTGATAACTGCTTAAGATAGGCTGGATCCATATTCCGCTCAAACTCCCTATCTCTTTTAGCGATACGAGAAAGTAAAGTATCCAAACTTGCATGTAAATAGATAATAAGATTAGGTTTTGGCATATCTTCTGTTAAGATATGATATATTTTCAAGTACTTATCATACTGTGTCCCTTTTAATGTTCTTTTTGCAAAAATTAAATTTTTAAAAATGTGGTAATCAGCTACAACAGCTTTGTTTGCTTGAAGATAGTGGCTATTAATATCTTCAAGTTGCTTGTAACGATTACAGAGGAAAAACATTTCAGTTTGAAAACTCCATTCTTCAATATTTGTGTAAAATTTACCTAGAAAGGGATTTTCCTCAACGATTTCTTTTAATAAATGAAAATGAAAATGATCTGCGATTGCCTTTGATAGAGATGTTTTTCCGACACCTATAGGCCCCTCTATAGTAATAAAGGGAGTATTCATGATGGAACCTCCTTAATAGTACGTAAAAAAATGACAAAGTCCATTTTACCACAGCTTTCATTTATTTTTATATTGTTTTGCTAAATGATGATAATTCCCATTAGTAGTAATTTCCGTAAAAAAAGAACTGATGAGATATCAGCTCTAAAATAATGATCTATGATTTTTTCTCTATTTGAAAATTATCATTAAGGAGCAACCAGTTCTGTGGAAAGGATAAACCTAGTTTCCAATAGCTTATTCCACGTAAATCAAGCTCTTTAATTAAATCAAATTTAGCCTGGATGGATCTTGCATCCTCGAACCAAACCTTATGTTCTTTCTGATTTTCATCTGTGTAGTTAAAGTGTGGTGCTTGAGCATCTTCATCATATTGGATAACTGCATTATGAGTGGCAGCTAATTGAATCGCCTGTTGAGGACTTACTGCTTTTGCATATTGACCTCCTTGGACAAAGGGTAAAGTCCAATCATAGCCATATAAATTTTGCCCCATCATAATTTTTCGGCTTGGCATTTCCGTTCGAGCATATTCTAAAACTTCTCTTACTTGCGGAATAGGTGAAACAGGCATAGGCGGACCTCCGCTATATCCCCATTCATATGTCATGATAACAACAAAGTCAACAATTTCCCCGTGTGCACGATAATCATGTGCTTCATACCAACGGCCTTTTTGTTCTGCGCTTGTTTTTGGTGCAAGAGCAGTTGAAAGGAACCAGCCTTCTTGATTAAAGCGGTTTTTTGCTTTTCTTAAGAATCGATTATATGCTTCACGATCTTGAGGTCGTAAATATTCCATATCAAAGTGAATATCACGGAATCCATACCTCCTTGCTGTTTGTACGATATTTTCTAATAATCTATTTTGAATTTCAGTATTTGTTAGAATGATTCTGCCTAATTCGTCACTAAATTGATCATTTTCAAGGTTAGTGATCGCCATCATTAAGGTTACATTATGTTGTCTAGCGATTTGTGGTAGATTGTTAAGTGGAGGCTCTCTTAATGACCCATCTCTTTGTATTTGAAAACTAAAGGGACCAAGGTATGTTAAGTATGGAGCAGCTTCACGTGCAGCTTGCACTAAATTAGCAGAAACACTCGTTCCTCTTGGTTCGATATATGCATTTGATTCAACAGCTCTTTTTTCAGTTTCAGGAATATAGATTCTAAGTCCAATAGTAAGTGGGCGCTCTAAGGAGATTTGGTTTATTCTAGCTAATTCCTGTGCTGAAACTCCAAAACGTTGTCCGATGGAATATAAAGTATCCCCTTGTTGCACCCAATAAAAGCGACCTCTAATTGGAATGACAATAGCTTGCCCAACGACCAATTGATTAGGATTTTGAATTTCATTTGTCCGAATAATTTCCGCTGCGGTTGTATTGTACGCCTGCGCAATACCATTTAAGCTTTGCCCTCTTGTAACAATATGTATTTGCATGTACTGCCTCCTCATTAAAAAATAAGAAAATCGAAAGCTTCTAACATAGCTTCAGTGCCTAAATGGCCTTTCTTGGCTATCATAAGGCTACTAAAGTCGTTTTCACTTTTCTTTTGTTACTACATCATATGTAAGAAAAAGAGGCACATGTTAAATTAATTTTATATTTTCGCTTTTTGGAATTGATGCTTTTAAAATATTTTTCATCATGACTAAAGCATATTTGTTATCCTCTTCATTATTTGAAGCACAGCAATCACTTGGAATAATTAAATTATAGTCCCTCATATACGCATCATTAGCTGTAAATAACACACATATATTCCCGGCTATCCCGGTAATAATTAAATTGCGAATATCTAATGTCTTTAGCAAAGTATTAAGTGCTGTTTCATAAAAGGCAGAGTGTTTCGGTTTAATTAAAAAATAATCATCTTTATCCGGATAAATTAAATCAATGATTTTTTCACTTAATGGATTTTTACACGTTTCGGCTATTTTTACAAAATCAGCTTGCCATAAGGAATAGTGGTCATTAATATAAATGATTGGATGACCATTTCTTTTCATTTTATACTTTAATTTCATAATATTATGTGAAATAGTTACTGCCTGTTTTGATAAAATTGGTCCATGTTTGAATTGAAAGTCATTTATCATATCAATGATTAGTAATGCGTGTTTTTGATTAATTTCCATGTGTATTCTCCTTATTTAAAGGTAATGGTAATATATCTGATTGATTTATATATGTGTGAGTCTAAAGGTATGGAATCGTTAAGATAAGCAGAAATAGTCAATTCGGGTTCATTTTTGTTTCCTATTCTTTTACTTATCGTGAGAATTCATACAGTAAGGTTTGAAGTTCATTTTAAGTTATGATTGTATATAACTATTTTTAGATGTAAGGGGATTATCTATGGAAAATGACGTTTTTTATATGAACAAGGCTATTGAAGCAGCAAAAAAGGCAAGAGAGATTGGAGAAGTTCCTATTGGTGCTGTTATAGTTGTAAATGGAGAAATTGTCTCGACAGCTTATAATCTTCGAGAAAAGGATCAACGTTCGATTGCACATGCTGAAATATTAGCAATTGATCAAGCTTGTAAAGCATTGGGAACATGGCGTTTAGAGGATGCTACTTTGTATGTGACATTAGAGCCTTGTGCAATGTGTGCTGGGGCAATAGTTCTATCGAGGGTAAAACGGGTTGTATATGGTGCTAAAGATCCTAAGGGAGGATGTGCTGGTTCATTAATGAATCTCTTAGATGAAAAACGGTTTAATCATCAAGTGGAGCTAGCTACCGGAGTTGAAGAGGACATTTGTAGCTCTTTATTAAGTGACTTTTTCAAAGAACTTCGAACTCAAAAAAAACTCGATAAACAAAGGTAGAAAAAATTAACATCTGTAATCCATTGCATTTTGTTAAATAAGGTTATATACTAGTACATGCGTCAAACTAAATTGGCGTAATTAAATATGGTATCAATTTTGCCGTGCTAAGCGGGGAGGTAGCGGTGCCCTGTACTCGCAATCCGCTCTAGCGAGGCCGAATCCCTTCTGGAGGTTAGTGTACTGTAGGGCTGCCTCAAGTAAGTGGTGTTGACGCCTGGGTCCTGCGCAATGGGAATCCATGAACCATGTCAGGTCCGGAAGGAAGCAGCATTAAGTGGAAGCTCCCATGTGCCGCAGGGTTGCCTGGGTCGAGCTAACTGCTTGAGTAACGCCTATGGTTGCTAATCGAAGGAAGGTGCACGGCAGTTAATTTTTAAATAACGACTCACTCTATATAGGGTGAGTTTTTGTTTTATTCAAGTATTGTAGGGAAAATACATTGAAAAAAGGTACTAGAAATCAAGTAAGAAAATTAAGTAAACAACCTTTGTAAATCAAAGGATGGTTGTTATAATAAAGTTGAAGAATGAGAAGGGGGACGTTTTTGTGGGATACCAAGCATTATATCGTGTTTATAGGCCACAAATTTTTCATGATGTGGTTGGACAAGAACATATCACTAAAACGTTACAAAATGCCCTATTACATAATAAATTCTCTCATGCATACTTATTTTCTGGACCAAGAGGGACGGGGAAAACGAGTGCTGCTAAAATATTTGCGAAGGCGGTAAATTGTGAGAAGGCTCCAATTGCAGAGCCATGTAACGAATGTGATGCTTGTAGAGGAATAACCAATGGTTCAATACCTGATGTTATTGAAATCGATGCAGCCTCTAATAATGGTGTCGATGAAATCCGTGATATACGAGATAAGGTGAAATACGCACCTTCTTCTGTTCCATATAAGGTATATATCGTCGATGAGGTCCATATGTTATCAATTGGAGCCTTTAATGCGTTATTAAAAACCCTTGAAGAACCACCTAAACATGTTATCTTCATTTTAGCTACGACTGAGCCACATAAAATCCCGTTAACGATTATATCTAGATGTCAGCGGTTTGATTTTCGACGAATTACTTCATCAGCTATTGTAGGGAGAATGAAGGAAATTGTAGCTAGCCAGCAAATCGAAGTCCAAGAAGAAGCGTTGAACGTAATTGCAAGAGCTTCAGACGGCGGGATGCGAGATGCTCTTAGTTTATTAGATCAGGCTATTTCCTATAGCGATGAACAAGTAAAAGTTGAAGAAGCGTTACTTATAACAGGATCGGTATCGCAAGGATTTATTGGAGGGATTGCAGAGGCAATTCACGAAAAGGATGTAACTTCTGCTCTTCAATCGTTAGATCAATTAATGTATCAGGGTAAGGATCCATCACGATTTATAGAGGACTTTATCTTCTATTATCGGGATATGCTATTATACCAAACAGCTCCGACCTTAGAGGATGTATTAGAACGAGTAAATGTTGATGAACAGTTTATTCGCTTATCGAAAACAATTTCAACAAATGAGATATATGAGACAATAGAAATATTGAGTAAGAGTCAGCAAGAAATGAAATTTACAAACCATCCTCGTATATTTTTAGAAGTAGCATTAGTAAAGCTTTGCCAGCAAACAACACATGCTTCTAATGAGGGACACGGTGAGGAATTTCAAGCTCTTCTTAACAAAGTTGATAGTCTACAAACAGAATTAAATCGTCTAAAGCAAGAAGGAATAACAACTCAATCACATCAAGCTGCACCACAGGAAACGAAACACCGTTCGATGAAAAGCGGCTATAAGACTCCTGAAGGAAGAATTCAAGAGATTCTAAAAGTAGCAACTAGAAAAGATCTTGAAGTAATAAAAAGTAAATGGGGAGATTTATTAGAGCTATTAAGAAGGCAAAATAAAGTTTCCCATGCAGCTTTACTAAATGATAGTGAACCTGTTGCAGCTTCTGAAACAGCATTTGTTTTAAAATTTAAATTTGAAATTCATTGTAAGATGGTTGCGGAGAATAACAACAATGTAAGAACGAATTTAGAAATGATTTTACGAGAAATTACCGGAAAATCGATGGAAATGGTTGGCGTTCCCGAACAGGATTGGGGTAAAATAAGAAAGGAATTCCTAAAAGGGAAACAGGATGAAACAAACTCTCAGCAAGATGAGGAGGAAGATCCTTTAATTGCTGAGGCGATGAAACTAGTAGGTAATGAATTGGTTGAAATAAAAGAATAATGGAGGAATGTAAAAATGATGCGTGGCGGAATGGGAAATATGCAAAAAATGATGAAGCAAATGCAAAAAATGCAAAAGGATATGGCGAAGGCTCAAGAAGAACTTGCTGAAAAAACGGTAGAAGGTACAGCAGGCGGTGGAATGGTTACTGTCATTGTTAATGGACAAAAGGAGCTTGTCGAAGTATCTATTAAGGAAGAGGTTGTAGATCCTGAAGATATCGAAATGCTTCAAGATTTAGTTTTAGCAGCAACAAATGATGCGTTGAAGAAGATTGACGACTTAACAAATGAGACAATGGGTCAATTTACAAAAGGAATGAATTTGCCAGGGATGTTTTAGTAGGAGGATGAAGTATGCATTATCCTGAACCAATATCAAAGCTAATTGATAGCTTTATGAAATTGCCAGGAATCGGTCCGAAAACGGCCGTTCGACTGGCTTTTTTTGTCTTGAATATGAAAGAAGATGTAGTGTTAGACTTTGCCAAGGCGTTAGTGAACGCAAAAAGAAACCTAACTTATTGTTCGGTTTGTGGACATATTACTGACCAAGACCCTTGTTACATTTGTGATGATGACAGACGTGATAAGAGTATTGTTTGTGTTGTGCAGGATCCGAAAGATGTCATTGCTATGGAAAAAATGAAAGAATATAACGGACTTTACCATGTATTACACGGTTCAATATCTCCAATGGATGGAATTGGGCCAGAGGATATAAAAATACCCGAATTATTAAAAAGACTCCATGATGACATAATAAAAGAGGTAATATTAGCAACAAACCCTAATATTGAAGGGGAAGCAACTGCTATGTACATTTCAAGGCTATTAAAGCCTACTGGTATAAAAATCACAAGAATAGCACATGGTTTACCAGTTGGCGGGGATTTGGAATATGCGGACGAAGTAACACTATCGAAGGCCTTGGAAGGAAGAAGAGAATTGTAAAGAACTTGAGGAGGACTACTATGCTTTTTCGCCGAAAAGGGTGGTTACGCACTCAATATGATCAGCAATTATTACATGATTTGCTCGAAATGAAAAAGGAGTGGAATCGTCAAAAGCAGCTTGTTGATAAAAGTTTTGAACCGTCAGGACATATTCTTTATGAGTTAAAGGTTGCTGAAGCGAAGTACTTTTTTTTATTAAAGGTAGCAAAAAGTCGTAATTTAAAAATAGGAAAAGTTTAACACATTTAATTTTTTTATAATGGTAGTTAGATTAAAAGGATAAATATCTTCATAAAACTTAAAAATAGCTTGGTCTATTTTCCCACTCTTTTCATAACTATTTAATAAAGGAGTATTGAAAGAGAGTGGATGAAGATGGACCCTATAGTTGTTTTTTCTGTACTTGGCGGGATAGTACTGTTGCTTTTGTTTGGAGGTGCACCTGTTCGTCCGTTAAGATGGGTAGGACAAGTTTTTATTAAAGTTATAATAGGAGCACTTTTACTATTTTTCGTTAATGCATTTGGTACGAGCTTTGACTTGCATATTCCTATAAATTTAATTACATCAAGTATTTCCGGATTATTAGGTATACCGGGATTAGTTGCATTGATCATTATAAAAATGATAATAATTGGTTGAGACTGTTTCAAAAGGGTCTGACTCCTTACCAAACACTAATATATGGAATGTAATAATTTCTATATATTGTGTTTGCGGGGTTAGGCTCTTTGTTTTGTAGTTAAAAAGAGCATTGAGTATAAATGATTACCAGTATATATCCTTTTTCTTTTCTTAATGTCCTATATTGACATCAGTCATAAAGGGAAGCCTAGAAATTGTTTGAAGCAAATTTATGTTTATATCGAAACGATATAGATTAATTAAAGCTCTTTTATTAATTCCGATAAAAATGTTGACATATATTTTAGGTGGTGTTATATTATTATTCGTTGTCGTTAAGAATAGATGATTAACGATGAAACAAAAAATGTTTGACAGGTTAATTCAAACATGTTATTATATTAAAGTCGCTTCTTGATGAAACGATAAAAAAGTTCTTTGAAAACTAAACAAAACCAAGCGTGCCAACGTTAATTTCGATTAACACAAATCGTACTATTAAGTACACAATGAGCAAGTCAAACACTTTATTGGAGAGTTTGATCCTGGCTCAG